>JASLAV010000101.1 GCA_030146905.1 Lentzea sp.
AGGCCTACGACGACTTCCAGAAGGCCTACGCGGCCGACCCCGGCTGGGCGTTCCTGGTGTTCCTCGACCACACCTACGTGCTGCGCGACCGGTGGAACGGCCAGGAGACCCAGGTCGAACCACACGACCACGGCCTCGTGCACGCGGTGTGGTGGAACCTCGAGCGCTGGACGCCCAAGTCGTGACCAGGTCCATCGGCAGGCTGGCGCTGCGGCGCCTGGCCTTCGCGGTCCCCGTGCTGCTCGTGGTCAGCTTCGCGCTCTTCGTACTGGCCAAGGCCTCCCCCTTCGACCCCGTCGAACGCTACTTCGGCGTCCGGATCATCGGCGCCTCCCCCGAGCGCGTGGCCCAGCTGCGCGAGAACTGGGGTGTCGACGAGCCCGTCGTCGCGCAGTACTGGGCGTGGCTGCGGCACGCGGTGACGGGCGACCTGGGCGACTCGCTGTCGTTGCAGCAACCCGTGTCCACCGTGATCGGCGACCGTCTCGGGTGGACGGTGCTGCTGGTGTCGGTCGGCTTCACACTGGCTCTGCTGCTCGGGCTGCTGCTGGGCACGTTCGCGGCGTGGCGGCAGGGGTCCTGGCTTGACCGGCTGATCACGGGCGGTTGTTACGCGCTGGAAGCCGCACCGGTGTTCTGGGTCGGGCTGGCGGTGCTGTACGTGTTCGCATTGCAGTTGCGGTGGCTGCCCGGCGGCGGCGTGACGACCGGGTCCGAACCGGTGTCCGCCGGCGGGGTGGCCGCGCACATGGTGCTGCCGGTGGCGGTGCTGGCGATCTCGCAGGCGCCGTGGTTCGTGCTGTTCGTGCGGCAGAACCTGCTGGAGTCGTTCACGCAGGACCACGTGGTCGGCGCGCGGGCCCGCGGGCTGCCGGACCACCTTGTGGTGTCCGGGCACGCGTTGCGCACCTCGCTGCTGCCGTTCCTCACGCTGCTGGGCGCACGGCTGCCGGAGCTGATCACGGGCGCGTTGCTGGTGGAGACCGTGTTCTCGTGGCCGGGCATCGCGAGGGCGACGGTCGACGCGGCGTTGAACGTCGACTTCGCGCTGCTCGGCGCACTGACCGTGATGGCGACCGGCGTGGTACTGCTGGGCAACCTGCTGGCCGACGTCCTGTACGCACTGGCGGACCCGAGGGTGGCACTCGATGGCTGACCTGACCTGGCGCCCCGCGCCGCACAGCCGCCTCACCGCCGCCGGCCCGTCCCGGTCGCCGAAGTGGCGGCTCGTGCCCTCCGCCGCCGTCCTCGCGGTCGTCGCGCTGGTGGTGGTCGTCGTCCCGCTGGTCGTGGACCTCAACGAGCAGTACGTCGACCTCGCGATCGCCGACCAGGCGCCGAACGCGGCACATCTCTTCGGCACCGACGAGCTCGGCCGCGACGTCCTGCTCCGCTGCGTCTACGCCCTGCGCGTGTCCCTGACCGTCGGCGTGGTCGCGGCCGTGATCTCCGCGGTCGTCGGCACGGCGGTCGGCGCGCTCGCGGGGTCCGTCGGCGGCTGGTTAGACCGGCTGCTGATGCGGCTGGTCGACGCGATCGCGTCGGTCCCCCACCTGCTGCTGGGCATCGTGATCGTCGCGGTGCTGCGGCCCAGCCTCACCGCCGTGGTCATCTCGATCGCGCTGACCCACTGGCTCACCGCCGCGCGGATCGTGCGGTCGGAGGTGCTGTCGTTGCGCTCCAGGCCGTTCATCGACGCGGCGATCGTCGGCGGCGCGAGCAGGACGCGGGTCCTCGTGAGGCACCTGCTGCCGAACGTCGCTCCCCAGGTGCTGCTGGCGACGACGCTGATGGTGCCGCACGCGGTGTGGCACGAGACGGCGCTGTCGTTCCTCGGCCTGGGCCTGCCGCCGCACGCGGCCAGCATCGGCAACATGATCAACGACGCCCAGCGGTCGCTGCTCACCGGCGGCTGGTGGATGTCGCTGGCACCGGGACTGCTGCTGGTCGTCACGACGCTGGCGGTGTCCGGCGTGAGCGGCGTGTGGCGGGACCGGCTCAACCCCAAGCGGCGCACGGAGCTGACGTGGTGAACCTGGAGATCGACCGGATGTCGGTGCGGTTCGCGCTCAAGGGCGCGACCGTCGAGGCGGTCAACGACGTGTCGTTGCGGATCCGGCCCGGCGAGTGCGTGGCGCTGGTCGGCGAGAGCGGGTGCGGCAAGACGGTGCTGGCGAGCGCCCTGCTCGGGTTCCTGCCCGGCAACGCGGAGACGAGCGGGAGCGCCAGGCTCGGCGACGTCGAACTCCTCGACGCGACGGACCACGAGCTGGCGACGAGGATCCGCGGGCGTCAGATCGGACTCATCCCGCAGAGCCCCGCCAGCCACCTCACACCCGTCCGCACCGCGCGCTCCCAGCTGGAGGAGGCCGCCCGCGTCCTGAACGGCGACGCGGCCAGGGCGGCGGCGAGGGCAGGCCTCGAACCCGAGCACCTCGACCGCTACCCGCACGAGCTGTCCGGCGGCATGGCCCAGCGCGTCGCGAACGCGCTGGCGCTGGTGGGCGACCCGTGGCTGCTCATCGCCGACGAACCGACGACCGGTCTCGACCGCGACCTCGTCGACGGCCTGCTCGACGAGTTCCGCAGGCTCGTCGACGACGGTCACGCCGTCCTGCTGATCACGCACGACCTGGCGGCGGCGCACAGGATCGCCGACCGGATCGCGGTGATGTACGCGGGCAGGATCGTCGAGGTGGGACCGGCGCACGAGGTGCTCGGCACCGCGAAGCACCCCTACAGCCGCGGCCTCGCGAACGCGTTGCCGGAGCGGGACTTCCTCCCGATCCCAGGCCAGCCGCCCCTGCTCACGAACCTGCCGGACGGCTGCGCGTTCGCCCCGCGCTGCGGTCAGGCCACCGCGATCTGCGAGGAACGCCCCGTGCTCACCGACGACCCGCACGCCGTCGCGTGCCACCGCCCGTGCTGACCGGGACCGGCATCACCGCCGGCTACCGCGCCCCGGTGATCACCGGCGTCAGCCTGACCGTCCAGCCGGGACGGACGGTCGGCCTCGCCGGGCCCAGCGGCTCCGGCAAGTCCACTCTGGCGCGCGTGCTCGCGTTGCTGCACAAGCCCTTCGCGGGGACCGTGGAGATCGACGGCGAGACCGTCACCGGGTTCCGGTTCCGCGCCACCCAGCGCACGAGGATCGGCGTGCTGTTCCAGCAGCCGAGGCTGTCGGTCGACCCGCGCTTCACCCTCCGGCGGGCCATCGCGGAGCCGGTCGGGGACCCCGCGCGCGTCGAGGAGCTGGCCGACCTCGTCATGCTCACCGGCGACCTGCTCGACCGCAGGCCGCACGAGGTCAGCGACGGCCAGCTGCAACGCGCCTGCCTCGCGAGGGCGCTCGCGCTGAACCCGCGCTACCTGATCTGCGACGAGATGACCACGATGCTGGACGCCTCCACGACCGCGGCGCTCGTCGGCGTGATCCGCGCCTACCAGGAACGCACCGGCGCGGGCGTGCTCGCGATCTCGCACGACGCCACGCTGCTGGCCAGGTGGGCCGACGAGACGGTCAGGCTTTCAGCACCGCCTCCACGATGACGTTGTTCCGGTAGCTGCCGGCGGCCCTGTCGAACTCGCCGCCGCACGTCACCAGCCGCAGCTCCGACAACGGCGTCGGCGCGTACACGGCGGCCGTCGGGAACGCGGTCTTCTCCGTCGAGTAGCTGCTGCTCACGACGAACGTGAGCTTGGTGCCGTCCTCGCGCTCGACCAGCACCTCCGCGCCCGGCTGGAGCTCCGGCAGGCGGTAGAACACGCCGGGTCCCGTCTTCGAGTCGACGTGTCCCGCGATCACCGCGGGTCCCGCGTCTCCCGGCGCGACACCCTTGGCGTACCACCCGGCCTCCTCCGCACGCGTGGGCGGCTCCAGTGCCCCCGCGGAGTCGACGTCCAGCGCTTCGAGCGAGGTCTCGACACCGATCGACGGGATCCGCACCGTCACCGGCTCCGGCACCTCGTCCGCACCGGGCCCCTTGACGACGTAGATCAGCGTGACCAGCACCGCGGAGCCCATCACGAGCTTGCCCTTGCTCATCAGCCGAACCGGAAGAGCCTGCCGCGCACCGAGAACATCGCGACGCCCACGATGAGCGCGATGACCAGCGCGGTGAGCCAGTCCCAGCCGCCGGCCATGCCGCCGAACCCGGTCTCCTGACCGCCGCCGGGCACGACCTCCGCGGCCTTGGCGTCGGTCCGCAGCTCGATCCGCCGCGCGCTCACCAGCAACGAGTAGACGGCCCCGGACTCCAGCGTCGCCTCCAGCCGCGTCGGCTCCTTGCCGCGCGGCAGCACCTGCAACGCATCCGTTCCGGTGTCCACCACGACGTAGCCGGTGGTCGAGTTCGCCTGCACGTAGCGGTGCACGAACGCACTGCCGCGCAGGAGGTCCATCTCGGCGTCGCCGCCGTTGATCACCCGCAGCCGCGCCTGGCCGTTCGGCGGCAGGCTGACGTCGTCCTCCAGCACCTTCATCGAGGACGCGACGTCGACGACCGTGTAGGCCTTCCCCGCGCCCGCCTGCACGAGCACGGACCGCAGCACCGGGCTCCCGGCGCCGGACCCCGCCGTGCGGAACTCGACGACGTGCTCCCCCGGTTCGACCCGCCGGTACTCCTGGAGGTCGGCGTAGCTGAGGGTGCCGAGGTCGGCACCGTCGAGGCTCGCGTCGACGCGGGCCTGGTCGGTGGAGAAGTGGCCGAGCCGCACGTACGTGCCGGTGGCGGCATGCGCGGGCGCGGCGGAGAACAGCAACAACAGCACTACGGCGAGCACTCGCACGCGGACCTCCCCTCACCGGACGTCACCACGATAACGCGCCTGATCACCATGCGGTGAGCGTCGGTCGGCCGCCGAGGTGCGAGACGGTGTCCCCGGACGCCTCGACCGCGCGGCGTGCGGCTTCCTCCGGGCCGTCCCCGCGCGTGAGGGAGAACGTCAACGCCGCGACGAACGAGTCGCCGCCGCCGGTCGTGTCCACGACCTCCACGTCTCCCAGGGGCAACACCAGTTCCCCCGAGTCCCAGACGAACGCGTTGCCGACGCCGTCGACGGCGAACGCCACGAGGTCGGGCCCCTTGGCCAGCACCTCGCGGGCGGCCCGCACCGCGTCGTCGGCGCTCTTGATCGTCCGGCCGGACAGCAGCTCGGCCTCCTGGTGGTCCGCGCGCACGACGTCGGCGCACGCCAGCAGTTCGTCTCGCAGCCGTTCCGGTGAGCCGTCCAGCACGACCCGCCCCTGAGCCGCGCGTGCGGCCTTGAGCGCCACCTCCGGTGGTTGCTGCAGCTGCACCACCACGGCCGACGCACGCGCGATGAGGTCGACCGGCACGTCGTCCTCGCGCAGCTGCATGGCGTCCGGGATGTGCTCCAGGTACCGCCACCCGTCCGCGACGAGGTCCACGATCAACCCCGTCTCGCAGCCCTGCCTGCGCACCACGGCCTCGGTCGCGATCCCGTCCGCCGCGGCCCGCGCGACCAGGCGCGCGCCGACGTCGTCGTCGCCGACCACACCGACGAGGGCGACCGGGGAGCCCAGCTGGGCCAGGCTGACGGCGATGTTCGCGCCCTTGCCGCCGAGCATCTCCCTGCGTTCCCGCACGGGCGTCGTGCCACCGGGGCCCGGCACCTCGTCGACGACGAGGACCAGGTCCCGCGCCATCTGTCCCACCACGACGATCTCGTCCACGGTGCTGGGCTACCCAGTCGCGGCCCGATCAAGTCGCGGCCCGATCAAGTCCCGTCCTGCCGCGACCACCCGTCGGTGACGTCGAGACCGTCCGGCAGCGCGGCGAAGAGGTCCACCGGAGTCCGTTGTGACACCATCTCGCTGCGGTGCAGTCGTTTGAGGCGGTCCCGCGCGACGACGACCTGCTGGCTCGGCGCCGACAGCACCAGCACGGGCACCGCGCCCTGGGCGACGTGCGCGCCGACGCGATCGGCGTTGCCGCGCCCGAACTTGAGCACCTTCCCGTACCGCACCAGGTACAGCAGCGTCTCCTCACCGCGGGAGCGCCTGAGCTGTTGCACTTCGCCGGTCTCGTCGTTGCGCCCCCACGTGCCGTGCGACTTCGTCAGCCACCGGAAGCCCGTCCACGGCAGGCCGTGCACGTCCGTGGCGAGCACTGTCCACCCCGGCTGGAAGTACTTGGCCAGGCGAACCTTCACGGTCGTCGCGGCGATCAGCTCCGAGTTCTCCCGCC
Source organism: Lentzea sp. (assembly GCA_030146905.1). Next base: position 6,210 of record JASLAV010000101.1, read on the forward strand.
AGGTGCCGTCGAGCTCCAGCCGGAGCGCGATCTTCTGCACGGCCGGGTCCGGCACGGACCTGTCGTCCAGGCACACGAGGCACCGCGTCCGCCGGTCGGCACCGCAGGACCGCGCCACGCCGCACCAGCCGCACTGGAGGACCTGCACGGGAGCACCGCCCGGCCTGTCGTGCAGGACCTTCATCTGGTCCGACACGACCTCCAGGCACGGCCCGCACAAACCACACCACGCGACCTCGGTGAGCTCCTTGCGCGGCAACCGGGTCATGCAGTTGATGCACTGCTTCACTTCGCCCTCCCCGGCGGGAAAGCCTATTCCAACGCCCTTCTCAGGCGCGAGGAGACGAGAGCGTGACGGGGATCCGTGGCCGGCAGCAGCCGCCGCAGACGTTCGAGCACCTCGGCGTCCTCGCCGCTGTCCGCGAACGTCAGCAGCGCGTCGAGGTCGCCCCGCTCCAGTACGCCCTTGCGCACCGCGGCCGCGAGGTCCTCCCGCTCCTCGCGGATCACCGGCGCGTCCGACCTGGCCAGCAGCTCACCGCTGTAGTACCGGGTGGCCCTGCCCGCGTCGCCCGACCGCAGCGCCGTCCGCACGTCCAGGAAGTCGCCGCGCACCACGGCGTCGAGCCGGTAGGGCCTCGTCAGCAGGACACCGCCGAGCTGCGCGCGCAACCGGTGCAGCTCCGCGCGGACCGTGGTCGGGTTGCCGCGTTCGCCGTAGAGCGACAACGCGAGCTGCTCGGCCGTGAGCCCTTTGGGGTGCAACGCGAGCGCTGTCAGCACCTCCGCGTTGCGCAACGTCAGCGCCAGCGACCTGCCGTCGAGATCGGCGTGCAGGCCGCCGAGGAAGTTGAGCGTCAGCACGTGCCGGCGTGGCGCGAACTGCTTCAGGTGGTGCTGCGCGAGCTGGGCGGCGGCCGACACGAGCTGCGCGACGGCAGGGTGCATGGTCTTCAGCGGCCCGCTGACGTCGACGACGCCGAGCAGCACGCCCGTGTGGGGGTCGTTGATCGGGCTCGCCGCGCACGTCCAGCCGTGGTAGGTGCGCACCAGGTGTTCGCGGGAGTGCACGGTGACGGGCCGGCCGGTCGCCAGCGCGGTGCCCATCGCGTTCGTGCCGATGGCGTCCTCGCTCCACCGCGACCCCTCGGTGAGGTGGACGCGTTCGGCCTTGTCCTTGACCCGGTCGTCGCCCTCGCACCACAGGACGTGACCGCGGGTGTCGGTGACGATCATGATCGTGTCGTCCATCGACAGCGTGTGCCGCAGCAGTGGCACGGTCTCCGCCAGCGGGTGCGCGCCGCGCAGGTCGGCGACCTCGTCGGGCGCGTAGACCACCGGCGCCTCGTGCCTGTCGGGGTCGACGCGCGCCGCCAGGGACCGCCGCCACGACTCGGCGATCACCGGCCGGGCTGCTTCGTCGAGCTCCGTCACCTCTTCAGGATGGCGGTCCTTCTGGTGCCCCGCGTTACTCCTTTCGGATGCAACGCGCGTGAAACGTCGGACTACCTAGCGTCGCTCCCGGTTCGCAACGATGCGCACAGGAGGCGAAATGGCGAAGTACGCGGCTCCGGGACAGCCCGACAGCGTGGTCACCTACCGCGACCGGTACGACCACTTCATCGGAGGCGAGTACGTACCGCCGGCCAAGGGCGGGTACTTCGCCAACCCGACCCCGGTCACCGGTGAGG
>JASLAV010000195.1 GCA_030146905.1 Lentzea sp.
GCTGGTCGACCCGGCCCGGTGACGGGTGCGGTGGTGAGCCAACCGGCTGTATCGGGGACGAATCCAGTGAGTGACCTCGTAGAATGGAACGGACGCGAGAGGAGGTCGCGATGTCCCAGCCTTATGTCGTGCGGTACGTCGGCGGTCCCCTCGACGGCCGGGTCGACTCGTTGCCGTCCACGCCGGACGACCCGAAGCAGACCGTGACGTACGTGCACCTGCACAGCGGGCCCAAGATCGTGCACGTCTACGACCTGTTCTACGCGGTCGAGTACGGCTGCGAGTACCGGTTGCGCGCGGAGGAGGCCTGAGCCTCACCGGCCGAGGTCGTCGGCTCGCAGCGTCGTCCTGACGGCCAGGGTGCCGAGGTTGATCTGCCAGGCGTGGTTCCAGCAGTCCTCGCCGGTGCCACCACCGGTGTCGCACTGCGCGTCCGCGTAGGCCTCACGCGACTGGAAGACCTTCACGATGCCGGCCAGGGTCTTGCTGTAGCGGCTGGAGTCGTCGCGCGCTCTGAGCACCGCGCCGAGTGCGGACACCACGTCGGCCTGGTTGCTGAGCCAGCCGGTGCACTCCGGCGTGCGCGCGGTCGTGGGGCCGCACGGTTGTGGTGTGGACGTTCGCATCGCGGCGTCGAACTTCTCGTCCCACTCGTCCGCGAGGGCGCCGGGCGTGCTGGAACCCGTTGTCGCGCTGGTGGTGGCCGGTGGCGGCGGTGCGGGGGACGTGGTGCAGCCGGCCAAGGTGGTGACAGCGGTGAGTGCGATCAGCGTTCGGCGCATCGTGCCCACTCTCGTTGTCCTCGTCGTCGAGGGACGTCTTTCCCGTGGTACCACGCCGGGGGCACTCCGTGATGATCTTGATCCCACCCGGTGCTCAGAAATGTCAGGGCTGTAGGGCATGCTGGGGCACAGGTGTTCGAACGGTGGGGAGGCAGCGCGATGGCGAAGAAGAGCGGGTTGTCGGCGGAGGACGTCGACGGCCTGCGCTCGCAGCTGGACGGAGGCACCCAGCCGCTGGTGTGGTTCACGGCGGCGGCGGTGGGCATGGAGGAGGGCAGGTCGGCGAAGCTGCTGGCGTTCACCGATCCTCCCGAGGGCGATTTCATCCAGGTCCGGCCCACGGGCTCGAAGGACGAGATGTCCTTCTCCCCGGCCGAGCTGACGCTGGAGAAGCCGCCGCCGCGCAAGAAGCCGGCGACCCCACCTCCCGCACCACCGGAGCCGCCGCGCGAGACCGAGATCATCCACCCCTACGTCCCGGAGGCGCCGGTGAAGCCCGCGACCCCGAAGCCGAAACCCGCCCCCGCAGAACCGGCCGCTGCGAAGCCCGCCCGCAAGCCGTCGGCGAAGAACGCCGTCCCCGAGGTCACCGTCACGCTGGTGTCGGTGGGCGAGGGCGAATGGGTCGTCGAGGTCATGCAGGGCACGCGCAAGACGGTCCGCCCGACCCCGGTGCCCCCGGCAGCCGTGGCGCAGGCCGCGAAGCTGCTCACGCCCGAGGTGGCCGAGATCGTCGAGGGCGTCCTGAACGCGGCGCGTGCACAGCAGCTTGCCCGTGTGGAGCAGTTGCGCGCCGAACTGGAGGCAGCGCAGAAGGCTCTGGAGGAACTGGGCGCGTAGCTCCGTCACGGGCCGCGACGCCTGGGGTGGTTGTCCCCGGGCGTTCGGGTGAGAGGGCTTCCCAGAGGTGGTGCCGGGGCGGACCGTGGGATGTGCGGAGGTCCCGCGCAGGTCCGACTTGGAGGACGGGGAGGCCCTGATGGGTACGTGTGGGTGCTGTTCCGGGTGCACGGGTCCCGGCTGCGGCTGCTGTTCCAGCTGCTGACACGAAGATTCGGCGGGGAGCTCTTCCGTTGTGGTGACGCGGGAAGGCTCCCCGTTTCCGTGTTCGGGGACTTTTCTGTCAGACCCCGTGAGTACGTTGGGATGCGAGGGGTTCCCGGTTCGGGGGACGCCTGCGGGAGCGTGCGCCGGGGGCTTTTGGGCTGGTGGCCGGGTTCTGGGCCGGGCGGGGAGTGCGGCTGGGGAGGTCGCGGCGCGGACCGGGGTTGGGTCAGGCCAGGTGGGGCGGACCAGGTCGAACTGGAGCGGGCCGAACTGGAGCGGGCCGAGCAGGTTGAGCTGTGCTGGGGTGAGCCGGGCCGGACAACGCCGGGTCGGTCTGGGCTGGGCCCATGACCGGTCGAGCCGGGTCGCGTCGGAAGCTGCTGACTGCACCGAGTCGCGATGCGCCGAACCGAGGCTCGCCACGCCAAGCCGGACTTACGCTGGCCGGTCCGCATCCGAGACGGGGCTGACCACACCGCGCCGTGCTGGACCCTGTGTTGGACCGAGCCAGTCACGCCCACAAAGTGCTCAACCACGCCGAACCCGAACCGTGCCCGGCGGAGCGCCGGGCACGGGGCCGGTCAGGGCGGGCAGACGGTGCCGTTCGACGGCACCTTCGCGTCGATCAGGTAGTCCCGCACGGCCGTGGTCGCACAACCGGACAGAGCCAGCGCGCCGTGCCCGCTGCCCTGCCAGCCGATCAACGCCGACCCCGGCAGCCGCTGCGCCGCGTGCTCGGTGCCCGGTGCGGGCGTCGCGGGGTCGTTGGCCGTGCTCAGCACGACGATGGGCGGTGCGCTCTTCAGCGCTTCCAGCTTCTCCGCCTTGGGCGGCGGGAACGGGTTGCAGTGCAGCAGCTGGCGGGCGTACAGGGCGCCGAACATCGAGTACTTGCCCTGCCAGTCGGCGCTCAGCGCCTTCACGCGGTCCGGTGGGATGCGGGTGGAGGTGTCGTTGCAGCCGATCACCAGGCCCGCGTCGAAGCGGGGCGGGGTGTCGTCGAGGTCGTTCACGATCGGGTCCAGCAGGGCGAAGAGGCCGGCTGCGTCACCGGCGCGTGCCTTCACCAGCGCGTCGGCCAGTGCCGGCCAGCGGCTTCGGTCGGCCAGGCCGGTGGTGATCGCGTTCAGGGCCGAGCCCGGCGTGAGGTCCACGTACTCGCCGCGGACGCGCGTCGTGCGCAGCTGGGTCAGCAGGGCCTGCACGTCCTCGCGGGGGTTCGTCAGGGCGCAGTTGCGGATCTTGCAGTCGCGGGCGAACGCCTCGAACGTCGCCTCTGCCGCCACCGCGCGGGACTCCAGGACGCCGACCTGGTCGAGCGTCGGGTCCGGGGCGCCGTCGAGCACCGTGCGGCCGATGCGGTTCGGGTAGCGCTGGGCGTAGGTCGTGAGCACGCGGGAGCCCTCGCCCACGCCGATCGCGTTGAGGCGGTCGGTGCCGAGGTAGTCGCGGAGGCGTTCGAGGTCGGCGGCGGCGCGCCACGAGTCGAACGCGGTCAGCCTGCCTTCGAGGTCGAGCACGCACTCCTGCGACGCCTCACCCGCGGCGACGACGAGGCTCGACTGCTCGGTCTCGGCCGGGTCGTACTCGATGAGCTGTGCGCGCGTTGTCTGCGGTACGCACGACATGCCGTCCGAACGGCCCGTGCCGCGGCGGTCCACGCCGATGAGCGTGTACGTGCTGAGGAGTTCCTTCGGCAACGCCGCCGCCAGCCGTGCCGCCTTCACCGTGCCGGGCTCGCCGCCGGGGTCGTTCACCACGACCAGCGCGCTCTTGCCCGTGCCGACGCGCATCAGCGCGATGCCGATCGTGCCGCGTCCCGGACGTCCCGGCGGGTCCAGCACGGCGGTCATGCGCGTGCACTCGTAGGTCTGGTCAGTCTGGGGAGCGTCGGCGCCGATGCGGTCCTTCATCTGCTCGTTGCACGGCGACCACGCGAGTGTGTCCTTCTTGTACTCGCTGAGCGGCGGCACGGGTTGCGGTCCCACGAACGCGCTCTGGTCGACCGGCCCGTTCTCCTCGCCCTTCACCGCGATCACCGGCCTGGTCGAGGGTCCCGCGCTGCACGCCGTCAGCACGCTCACTGCCAACAGGGCCAAGGCAGCGCGACGCACAGAATTCCTCGCTCTCATCCACACTCCGGGAACACGAGCCTCGCATTTCGAAGGTGAGAATCCAGTGAGTCAGGATGGGTTCATGTCCCACGCCGACCGTCTCCCCGTCGCCAGGCTCATGGGTGGCATTCCGCCGACGGCTCTGGTGTTGCTCGGCATCGTCAGCGTGCAGGTGGGCGCGGCCGTCGCGAAGCAGTTGTTCGCGACGGCCGGCGCGGTCGGCACCGTGACGTTGCGCCTGGTCGTCGCCGCGATCGTGCTGATGGCGATCTGGCGCCCGTCGTTGCGGATGGACCGCCGCACCCTGGGGGTCGTGCTCACGTACGGCGTGGTGCTCGCGGCGATGAACCTCTGCTTCTACTCCGCGATCGAACGCATCCCGCTCGGCGTCGCCGTGACCATCGAGTTCCTCGGACCGCTCGCGGTGGCCGTCGCGGGTTCGCGGCGCTGGCTCGACGGCGTGTGGGTGTTGCTCGCGGGCCTCGGAGTGGTGCTGCTCACACGCGTGGAGGGCGGTCTGTTGTGGACGGGCGTGCTCTTCGCGCTGGCCGCTGGTGCCTTGTGGGCGGCGTACATCCTCGTGACGGCCAAGCTCGGCAGCACCACCAGCGACGGCAACGGGCTCGCCCTCGCGATGGTGGTGGGCGCGGCGGTCGCGCTGCCGTTCGGCATCACCTCCGCCGGCACCGCGATGCTCGACCCGGTGGTGCTGGCGGCGGCGGTCGCGGTCGCGTTGATGTCGTCGGTGATCCCGTACTCGCTGGAGCTGGAGGCGCTGCGACGCATGCCGCCACGCGTGTTCGGCATCCTGATGTCGCTGGAACCCGCGGTCGCGGCGGTGGCGGGCCTGGTGCTCCTCGGCGAACACCTCAAACCGGTGCAGTGGGCCGCCGTCTGCTGTGTCGTGGTCGCGTCGGTCGGGGCGACGAGATCGGCCAGGCCCGAGGTCTAACGGGGCCGCAGCTCGCCCTTCAGCACCGAGGCCACGTCGTAGCGGGCCGGGATCTCCAGCTGGTCGTAGCGGCACGACAGCGGCTCGCGGTCAGGGCGCCACCGCGCGAACTGGCCGTTGTGGCGCAACCGCACCGGCTGCTCGCCCTCCGTCTGCGTGTAGTGGATCTCCAGCACCCGCTCCGGCCGCAGCGCCACGTACTCGGCCTGCTTGCCGCGCCACCGGTTGATCTCGCCGGGGATGCGCTGGCCCGGCTGGGGGTTCGCCCACGGGTGGTCGTCCGACTCGGTGATCAACGGCGCGAGCTCGGTGGCCAGCTCCCGGCGTTCGGCCGCCTTGAACGAGCCGCAGACGCCGATGTGGTGCAGCATGTCGTCGGAGTCGTAGACGCCGAGCAGCAGCGAACCGACGGCGGTGCCCGGTTCGGTGTCCTTGTGCCAGCGCAGGCCCGCGAGCACGACGTCCGCGGTACGCGCGTGCTTCACCTTGATCATCGAGCGCTTGCCCGGCGTGTACGGGCCGTCCGACGGCTTGCCCATCACGCCGTCCAGACCGGCGCCCTCGAACAGCGCGAACCACTGGCGTGCCGTCTCGACCGACGTCGTCGCGGGCGTGATGTTGAGACCGGGCAGCTCCAGCAACGCCTCGCGGCGGGCGATCGTCGGCGACTCCAGCAGCACCTCTGACCCCAGTGCGAGCAGGTCGAACGCGACGAACGTCGCCGGCGTCGACTCCGACAGCATCGTCACCCGCGAGGCGGCGGGGTGGATGCGTTCGGACAACGCGTCGAAGTCCAGCTCGTCGTTCTTCGCCACCACGAGCTCGCCGTCGACGACCACGCGTTCCGGCAGCACGTCGAGCATCGAGGCGACGACCTCGGGGAAGTAGCGGTTGAGCGGCTTGCCGCTGCGGGACTGCAGGAGGACCTCGTCACCGGCGCGGAACACCACGCAGCGGAACCCGTCCCACTTCGGCTCGAAGAACAGGTTCGCGTCGTCCGGGATGCCGTTCACCGCGGTGGCGAGCATCGGCTGCAACGGCGGCGTCAACGGTAGGTCCACGCGCACATCCTGCCTCTTCAGCTGGAATTCCGCCGCTGGTATCGCAACAACAGGACGTCATCCGCGCGCAGCACCGACGCCAGCTCCAGGCCGACCGGCGGCACGACGGGACCCGACGCGATCCGCGAGGAGTCGCCCACGGCCAGCACCGGCGACACCGTCAGGTTCAGGCCGTCGACCAGTCCCTCCGCCACCATGGCACCGAACAACCGGGGCCCGCCCTCCAGGTTGATCTTGTGCAGGCCTCGCGCGGCCAGCTCCGAGACCGCCAGCGGCAGGTCCACCGCCGTGTCACCGGCGATGATCACCTCGGCGGGCAGTGGCGGCAGGTCGGCGGCCGCGCAGGTGATCACGATCGGCGGCACCTCGGTGTCGGTGAACAGCGGCAGGTCCGGCGTCAGCGACCCGCGCGCGGTGACGACGGCGATCGGCAGCGGACGTTCGCGCCGCGCGCCCCGGTACCCCTCGATCAGCACGGTCGCGGCACCCACCACCACGACGTCGGCGAGCTCGCGCCCCAGCGAGTAGATCCGCTTGTCGGCGGGGGAGCCCAGGCCTGCGGAGCGCCCGTCGACCGACACCGCACCGTCCACGCTGGACACGAAGTTCGCGGTGACCCACGTCCTGTCCGGTGGGTACGCGTAGAGCGCCGCCAGGTCTGTGTCGGTCATCTCAACGCCCGGTGAGGGCCACAACATCTGCACGGACCCATCCCACCACGCCGATAGGGTGCGGGCATGCGCTTGTCCGACCGGGACCCCCAGATCGGTGCCGACGAACTGGTCGAGGGCCTGGTGCCGCCGCCGAGGTTCGACACCGTCAGCTTCGACACCTACATCCCGAACCCCGACGAGCCCAGCCAGGCCGCCGCGGTCGAGGCAGGCCGCCGGTTCGCCGAGCGGGTCGGCCTCAAGCGCAAGAGGTGGTCGCTGTTCGGCGGCAGGGCCGAGGACGAGGGCAAGCTCGGCCTCTACCTCGACGGCGGCTTCGGCGTCGGCAAGACCCACCTGCTCGCGTCGCTGTGGCACGCCGTCCCCGGCCCCAAGGCCTACGGCACGTTCGTCGAGCTGACGAACCTGGTCGGCGTCCTGACCTTCCCCGAGGCCGTCAAGCGGCTCAGCGGCCACAAGCTGCTCGCCATCGACGAGTTCGAGCTCGACGACCCCGGCGACACCATGCTGGTCACGCGCCTGATCAAGGAGCTGACGGCCCAGGGCGTCTTCGTCGCCGCCACGTCGAACACGCTGCCGGACAAGCTCGGCGAGGGCCGGTTCGCCGCCGCCGACTTCCTGCGCGAGATCCAGTCGATGTCCTCGAAGTTCGAGGTCGTGCGCGTCGACGGCCCCGACTACCGCCACCGCGGCCTGCCCGACGCCCCGCCGCCGATGTCCGGCCCCGACCTGCGGACCAGGGCCGCCGCGACGCAGGGGTCGACCCTCGACCACTTCGACGACCTGTGCGCGGCGCTCGCCCGCATCCACCCGTCGAAGTACGGCCGGCTGCTCGACGGCGTCACCGCGGTGCACCTCGAGGACGTCAAGCCGGCCCCCGACCAGAGCGTCGGGCTGAGGCTCGTGGCGTTCGGCGACAGGCTCTACGACCGCGACATCCCGGTGGCGGTGTCGGGGCGGCCGCTCTCGGAGTTGTTCACCGACGAGATGCTCCGCGGCGGGTACCGGAAGAAGTACCTGCGAGCTGTCAGCCGATTGGTCGCACTGTCCAGGGTTTGACTACGGCGGCGTTCGAGTATCCACTGGTGACGAGTGGGAATGATGACGTCCCGACGTCCTCCGGAGGCCCCCATGCTGAGTGAAGCCGAGCGCCGCTCGCTCGAGGAGATCGAGCAGCGGTTGTTGGCGGACGAACCGAGACTCGCCCGAACCATGAACCGCCAGGTGCGGCCCTGGCTGTTCTACTCCCT
>JASLAV010000198.1 GCA_030146905.1 Lentzea sp.
ACGAGATCCGGCTGGGCGACCACGTCGTGATGCCGTTGAAGAAGACGCGGCTGCTCGCGATCGGGCGGGTGAGCGGCGGTTACCGGTACCGGGCGACGCATCCGCCGGGGTTCCGGCACGTGCGGCCGGTCGAGTGGCTGCGCACCGGCCTGCCGCGGGACGTGGTGGGCCCGGACCTGCTGGCGAGCCTCGGTTCGATGCTCACCATCGCCGGCCTGCGGAGGTTCGACGCACCGCGCAGGATCGCGCGGCTGGCGGAGTCCGGAGTGGATCCGGGCGTCCGCTGACACGGCGTGCGGGTTTTCGCGACCGGCTGTGATCTGCGTCGCCCTCGTTCGGCAAGGCCTGGTTTCAGACCATGGACGAGGGGGTTCGCCCAATGGCCGGTAACGACGTCTTCACCCCACCCGGGAAAGAAGACATCCTCCTTCCACCGATCTTCACCTGGCACGAGCCGTTCGGACTGCCGTTCGACTTCTCGGTGACCAAGCCGCAGGCCCTGCTGGTGCTGTCGGTGGTGATCATCCTGACGTTCTTCCTGGTCACCACCAGGAACCTGAGGCTGATCCCGTCGCGCTGGCAGTTCGCGGCCGAGTCGGTCTACGACTTCGGCCGCAACACCATCGCGCGGGAACAGATAGGCGCCAAGGAGTTCGCGCCGTACGTGCCGTTGATCGTCAGCATCTTCTGCTTCGTGCTGGTGAACAACCTCTACGGGCTGGTCCCGTTCGTGCAGTTCCCGACCTTCACGCACAGCGGGTTCCCGTTCGCCGTCGCGCTGCTGATCGTCTTCCCGCTCTACCACTTCGTGGGCATAAGGAAGTTCGGTCTGCGCGGCTACCTGCGCAACCAGTTCATCATCGCGGACGTGCCGAAGCCGGTGCCGTGGGGTCTGCTGATCCCGACCGAGGTCATCCTGAAGTTCTTCTTCGATCCGGTGAACCTCGCGATCCGGGTGTTCGCGGCGATGTTCGCGGGCCACCTGCTGATCCTGGTGTTCACGCTCGGCAGCGAGTTCGTGCTGTTCAACGCACCGGTCTACCTGAAGCCGGTGTCGGTGATCGGTTTCGCGCTCGCGATCGCGCTGTTCTTCCTGGAGGCGCTGGTGCAGGTCCTGCAGGCCTACATCTTCGCCCTGCTCTCAGCGCACTTCATCGGCCGTGCCCTGACCGAGCACCACTAGTGCTGTGACCGCCGACCATCACCGCGTCTTCCGGCGCTCAGCAGGCCGCGATATACCCGTCTGACCGTCGGAATACGGGGCAAAGGCCGACGGTCACAGCACTAAAACCGCTGGCACACCAGGTGCAGCGACTCTTCGGGCGTCGCGCCGGGGAACGACGGTGTGAACACCGGACGGCTCCGGCGCACGACCCGGAGGCCGACGTCGCCGAGGTGCTTCTCGAAGTTCTCCTCGGAGAACGACGACACCTGGATCTCCTGTCCCATCCAGGGAAGCGTCACCTGTTCGACGTCGATCGGCACGGTGGCGAGGAAGAAGTGCCCGCCGGGCCGCAGCCACGTGGAGATCTGGCCGAGGGACGCGATGATCTCGGCCTGCGGCATCTGCAACAGCGAGAAGACGGCGCAGATGACGTCCCACGAACCGGGTGGTGACTCGAAGTCCCGGACGTCGATCTTGTGGAACGTGGCTTCGGGAACCTGGGTGGCCGCGATGTCGACCATCACCGGGGAGACGTCGATGCCCGTCACCCTCATGCCGGCCTTGGCCAGCGTGCGCGCCACCGGAACACCCGTGCCGCAACCGATGTCGAGCACCCGCGAGCCCGACGGCTGCGTCGCGGAGAACCAGGCGAGAGTGCCGTGCAGCGCGGGCTGGTGCGACCACGCGCGTTGATATTCCAGTCCGAGCGTGTCGAAAACCTCGGCCGCGTTCATCTCCGCCCCCTCATTTCGGCCCAATCCACCTGAGTGAAGTGTGGAGAAGCCCTCTGTACGGCTTCTGGATGGCTTCTGGACGATTCCTGACGGTAGGTTTCTGAATGGCTGCGGACAGCGACGAAGTGAGACGAGAAGTGCAGAACGAGTTGCGCGTCAGTCTGCTGGGCGCGCTCGGTGCCACGCTCGACGGCCAGGAGCTCACGCTCGGGCCGCCGCGGCAGAGGGCCGTGCTCACCGTCCTCGCGTTGCGCGCCAACCACGTCGTGTCCCGCAGCGAGCTGATCGACGCGGTCTGGGGTGACGAGCCGCCCGCGAGCGCGGACAACGGCATCCACACCTACGTCGCGGGTCTGAGGCGGCTCTTCGAGCCGGGGAGGGCTTCGCGCGCACCGAGTTCCGTGTTGCTCTCCACGGATTCCGGCTACCTGCTGAGGCTTCCGCCCGGCAGCACCGACGCCGCCGTGTTCCGCGCCCACCTGGACGAGGCCGGGCGGCTGCGCGACGAACCGGCGGAGGCGATCGCCGCGTTCGACCTCGCGATGGGGCTGTGGCGGGGGATCGCCCTGGACGGCGTGCCCGGCCCGTTCGCCGCCGTCGAACGCGCGCGCTTGGCCGAACTGCGGCTCACGGCCGTGGAGCAGCGTGCCGCGTTGATGCTGTCCGTCGGGCGTGAGGCGGAAGTGGCGTCGGAGCTCACGACGTTGGTCAGCGAACATCCGCTCCGGGAGAGGCTGCACGGTCTGCTGATGTCCGCGCTGTACCGCGGCGGCAGGCAGGCGGAGGCTCTCGCCGTCTTCGCGGACCTGCGCCGGCTGCTGGTCGAGGAGCTCGGCATCGAGCCCGGTCCCGAGCTGCGGCGCCTGCACGAACAGCTCCTCGTCGGCCGCCACGACCCGCAGCCGGAACCCGCCGCGCCCGTGCTGGTTCCCGTCCAGCTGCCGCACGAGGTCCGCCACTTCACCGGCCGGGAGAAGGAGCTCGCGAAGCTCGCCGAGGCCGTTCCGCACGATCACTCGCCCGCGCTCGTCGCGATCACCGGCACCGGTGGTGTCGGCAAGACGGCGCTGGCCGTCCGCTTCGCGCACCAGGTCGCCGCCCTCTTCCCCGACGGCCAGCTGCACGTCGACCTGCGCGGGTTCGACGCGTCGGCGCCGCCGGTGCAGCCCGCCGCGGCGTTGCACCACCTGTTGCAGAGTCTCGGCGTCCCGGCCGAACGCATCCCGGACGACCTGCCGGCGAAGTCCGCGCTGTACCGGAGCGTCCTCGCGGGCAAGAGGGTTCTGGTCCTGCTCGACAACGCCAGGCTGGCCGACCAGGTCCGTCCGCTGCTGCCGGGACGGTCGTCGTCGATGGTCCTCGTCACCAGCAGGAACCACCTGGGCGGGCTCGTCGCGCGCGACGGCGCGCACTCGATGACGTTGTCGACGCTCACGCGCGACGAGGGGCTGGCGCTGCTGACGTCCGCGGTGGGCTCCGACCGCGTCGCCGCCGAACCCGGTGCCGCCGCCAAGCTCGTCGAACTGTGCGGGCACCTGCCACTGGCGGTGCGGATCGCGGCCGAACGCGTCGTCACGCGCCCGCACCTCACGCTGGCCGATCTCGCCGCCGACCTCGCGGACGAGCGCGACCGGTTGAACGTGCTGGTCACCGGCGACGACGAGGACACCGCTGTGCGAGCGGCGTTCTCGTGGTCCTACCTGGCGCTGAAACCCGACGCCGCGAGGACGTTCCGCCTCATCGGCCTGCATCCGGGCGCCGAGATCAGCCTGAACGCCGTCGCCGCACTGGCCGGCGT
>JASLAV010000271.1 GCA_030146905.1 Lentzea sp.
GTCCTCGATCAGCCGCGTGAGCAGTGCCGGGGTGACCTCCTCCGGTCGTGCCGCGAGCCCCGCCCCGCGCCCGCTGATCGCCGTGGCGTGCACGGTCCGGTCGCCGGGCCCCGGCTCGACCAGCTGGGGCACCCCGGCCGCGAGCGCACCGAGCAACGTCCCGGCGCCGCCGTGGTGCACGATCCCGTCGCAGAACGGCAGCACGCGGGGGATCGGCACCCATCCGACCGTCCTCACGTTGTCCGGCAGGCCCTCCTCCCGCGCGGGCCTGACGAGCACGAACTCGGCGTCCACCTGCTCCGCGGCCTTCGTGACGGCCGCCATCATGCGGCCGGAGCCGGGACCGCCCACGGTGCTGCGGCTGACCAGGATGCGCGGCTTGCCGGAGGGTTCGGCCAGCCACGCCGGCACCTCGCCGTCACCGCTGTAGGGGACGAACCTCATCGGCCGTCCACCCAGGAACTCGGCGATGCTCCTCGGCGCGGTGCGCAGGGTCGTCGTGGGAGAACGCACCTCGGCCTTCATCCGCGCGCCGACCGCGGCCGTCAGGTCCACGCCGTCGAACAGCGACACGTCGTGGACGACCGCGGGCACGCCCAGGGCCGACCCGGCGGCGGCCAGCGGTTCGTGCACCACGATGTCCGGCCGCCACCTCTCGGCCAGCGCCCGCAACGGCCCGGTCATCGCGTCGCCGACGGTCCCGAACAGCCGTGACACGAAGTCCAGGCCGCCGATGCCGCGCATCTCCCGCTTGGCGATCAACGGGTGCCTGAGCATGATGCGCAGCGCGATCGGTCCGAAGCGGACGCTCGGCGGGACGACGTCCTCGACGGGCAGACCGGAGTCGCGGACCCGCAGCGCCTCGCCGCCGGTCGCGACCACGACGTCGTGACCCGCGTCGCGCAGGGCGAGTGCGAGCGGCATCAACGGGAAGACATGGCCAAGCAGCGGCGCAGCGACCACAAGAACGCGCATACAGCCAGGTTACGGCTCGATCAGCCGTCGCACCGCGTCCTCGACGGTCCGCCGCCGTTCGGCGTGCTCCGATCCGCTCGCGGGTGCGCTGGACCACATCGACGCGATCGCCAGCACCAGCCGCAGCACCTGCTCCGCGGGGAACCGCGACGACACCAGTCCCGACGCCTGCGCCGCCCTGATCGCCTCCACCTCGGCGGCGTGGCTGACGGTCCCGCGCCGTTCCAGCCGCCGCCAGGCCGCGAGCCGCGCGAACTCCGGGTGCCGGTGCTGCAGCTCGTACAACCGGGCCGCGTACCCAGGCAGGTCTCCCGCGTCGAACGCCACGGCCGCCGCGTCCACCACCTCGGCCTGCACAGCGTCGAACAGCTCGTCCTTGCCGCCGTAGTAGGTGTAGGCCAGTCCGGCGGAACACCCGGCGATGCGGGCGATCCGCTTCATCCGCGCACCGGCGATCCCGTAGGCCGCGAACTCGACGAACGCGGCGTCCAGCAATCGGCGGCGGGTCCGTTCCCGATCGCGGCTGGGCATGCACCCCAGGCTATGGCGAAGGGCCGCACCCCTGAAGGGTGCGGCCCTTGAAGGGTGCGGCTCTGAAGGCTCAGACCGTGATCACTTGGCCATGTCGAACCAGTTGAAGCCCTCGACCATCCCGCGGGCGGTGTCGCTGACGTAGGTCGGGCCGGCGACCTCCCAGCGCGTCACGGTGCGATAGGTGCCCGGCTGCTGCGACTCGTCCTCACGGGTGTTCTCGTCGTCCTTGACCGGCACGTACTCGTTGAGGACCCTCTTGGTGAGCGTCACGTCGAGCGACTGGTAGGCGGACTGGGTGTAGAGGTAGTCGCCCTGACCGCTGTCGCCCGCACGGCCCGGGTCGGCGAGCTTGAGCTGGATCGTGTTGCCGTTGAACGAGCCGGTCGCGGACACCACCGTGACGATGTGGCCACCGGTGCGCTGCACCGAGCCGGTCGTCGGGCCGACCTTGTAGCGGCCGTACACGAGCTGGATCGGGCCCTCGTTGAGCTTCTTCGCGAGCTCACCGGCGAAGTCCGGCACGTTGTTGGTGCTCACCACACCCGTGGAGGTGGTCCACCCGGCGTCGCGGGCGGGCTTGGTGGCGATGTTCCACGCGGTGCGCAGGTTGGTGAGGTTGGTGCCGCCGTCGTACTTGGCGTCGACGCCGATCCGCCCGATCGAGTTGGTGATGACGCCGAAGTCGGCGGGGTCCTTCGGGTCGAGGTTGCCGACCTTGGTGGTCAGCCAGCCGACCGGGGCGTCCTTCTCGTGGCCCCAGTAGTGCAGGACGTTGTAGAGCGACGCGGGGCCGCAGTAGGCGCCGCCGTTGCTCTCCAGGCCGGCGCGGTGCTGGTCCACGTCGCTGACGCCGCACCTCTTGACGTTGAAGTCGGCGCCGGCCAGGTCGGAGGCGCCCACACACGGCGGCGGCGTGCCGAGGACCGGGTCCGCCACCGCGGTGGCGGGAGCGACGACGGCGGTGAGAGCGGCGGCGGCGACCAGTGCGTTGCGGATCATTTCGGTGTCCCCTGTCTCGTGTTCCCCTGTGGTGACACAAGATTCGCGGGAACGGACCCCCAAGGGCATGAGGGGAGAACCCTCAACTCCGGCGCGGGAAAGTTGGGTGTATCAGGAACACCCCCACGTCGCTCCGTCTCAGGCGAGAACTCGGGCCAGGTCCCTGCGACCTGCGATTCCGAGCTTCGTGTAGATCCGCCCGAGGTGGTTCTCGACGGTCTTGGGCGTCACGAACAGCTCCTGCGCGATCTCCCTGTTCGCCCGCCCGGTCGCCGCGAGGTCCGCCACCCGCCGCTCGGACGCCGTCAACGCCTCCGCGCCCACCACGACCTGCCTGCGCGGCCGGTCGCCGAGGGCCTCCAACGCCTCGACGGCCCGCGTCCTCAGCACTGCCGAGCCGCACTGGCCCGCGAGGTCGATCGCCCTGTGCAGCGGTTCCCGCGCGTCCGTGCGGCGTCGTGCCACGCGCAGCGTCTCGCCCAGGTCGACCAGCGACCGGGCCAGCTCCAGCCGCGACGGCGAGTTCTCCAGCACGGACACCGACTCGCTCATGAGCTGCAGCCGCCTGTCCGGACCGGCGTGCGCGAGCAACCGCAGAGCCGAGCCGACCTCGGTCGCCGCGCCCCACCTGCGCGCCACGTCGAGCTGCTCGGTAGCCAGCTCCAGCGCGAGCTCGTGCTGGCCGAGCTGCAACGCCCCCCTCGTCGCCGGAGCGCGCCAGGGGATCGTCGGCGGGTCGACGTGCACCTGGTGCATCGCGTCGCGCTGGCGGTAGGCCTCGGACATCGCGCGCCGTGCGTCGCCTTCCGCCAGCGCGATCAACGCCCGCACCTCGTGCAGCCAGATCATCGGCATGGCCAGCGGGGCGTTCGCGTGGGCGGTGTCGAAGGCGTTCATGAAGGTCTTCGCCGCCGCGACATCGCCTCGTTCGAGCGCCGCGTAGACCGCGAAGTGCGTCGAGGTCGCCCGCAGGCTGATGACCTCGGACACCGGGTCCTCGTGCGCGACGGCGGCCAGCGCGCCCTCGGCCTCCGCCTCGACCGCCGGCATGTTCCCGACGCGCCAGTTCAGGAACAGCGACGCGTTGGCGACCATCGCGAACTCGATCGGCGAGCCGTGCCGGCGCACTCTCAGCCGTGCGCGGTCGATCTCGTGCCTCGCCGTGTCGACGCCGTCCGCGGCCATCAGCGCGAGCAACGCCACCAGCCACGCGACCATCGCGTCCGTGCTGCCCGTCGCGTCGTCGAAATAGGCGCCGTTGGCCAACGCCCGTGTCGCGGTCGCGGCCACCTCGTCGTGCGGCCACACCTCGTAGCGGCCCATCTGCGCGAGGAGACCGAGCAGCGTCCGTTCGTCGGGGGTGCCGCCCGCCAGCCCGGCATAACCGGCGAGGTGGGCGGAGGCGACCTGCCGCTGGTCGGGCAGGAACGAGCGGAACACCGCGAGCCGTGCCTCCAGGTGCAGCCGCGACTCGCCGTCCGGGCGGGCCGCGATGGCCTCGGTCAGCTCCGCGATCGCCGCCGCGGGGCCTTCCAGCGCCGCCGTCGCCGAGGCGGCCGCCGCCACCAGTTCCGCGTCCGGCAGTCCCTGCGCCGCCGCCTTCAGGTGCCGGTGCGCGTTGACCGCGTCGCCGGTCCGCAGCAGCGCCCGTCCCAGCTCGGCGCGCAGGCCCGCGTCGCCGGGCTTCTCGTCCACAGCACGTGCCAGGTGAGCCGCGGCGGTTCGAGCGTCACCCGCCGAGAGCAAGGTGGCAGCGGCCTTCCGCAGGACCTCTGCCGCGTCCGGGAGCGTCCCTTTGGGAGCGTGCACGAGATGGGCCGCGACACGATCGGCCGATGCGTGCGACGCCGACAACGCTTTCGCGGCGCGCGCGTGCAGCGAAGCGCGCGCGATCGGTCCGAGACCGGTCAGAACCGCTTCGCGCACAACGGGATGCACGAACTCCAGGTGTTCACCGGTGACGAGCACGTTCGCCGCCGTCAACGCCTCCACCGCGGCCGGGAGATCGCCGACCTCCGCCAGTTCCGCCGCCTGCCAGGGATCCGCGTGCGTGCCGAGGACCGCCACCGCACCCGCGAGGGCCACGGCCTGCGCGGGCAACCGCCCGAGCGTGGCGCGGAAGACGGTGCTCGGCCCCAGCGTGCCGACCTTCTCCGCCGTCGAGGCGTCGTCGAGCGGCAGGCCGAGCACGGCCAGCTCGTCCACCAGAACGCCGGTGAGGAAGGGGTTTCCGCCGCTGGCCGCGTGCAGTGCGGCGATCACCTCGGGATGTCCGCCGACCAGCCTGCCGAGCGCCTCGGTGGTGAGCGGGCGCGGCAGCAACCGGTCGGCGGACACGCTGAGCTGCGCGAGCGGCCCTGAGTTGTCCGAAGGTGGCCTGGTCGCGACGACGAGCGTGATCGGGAGGTCCGCGATCCGCCTCGAGAGGTAGACGAGGAACTGCAGCGACGAGTGGTCCGCCCAGTGCGCGTCGTCCACCGTGATCAGCAGCGGGCGGGTGGACGAGAGGTCCACCGCGACCCACCACAGCGAGTGCAGCGTGCGGGCCAGTTCGGCCCCGCTCGGGTCGAGCGCGGCGTCGTCGAGTGCCTTGAGCGCGGCCCCTGACGGCCCGGCCAGGATCTTCTCGCGGATCTCGCCGGAGTACCGCGACACCGACCGCTCGACCATCTGCCGGACGACGCCCCACGCCATCGCGCTTTCCAGGGCGTCGCCGACGGCCTGGAGCCTGCCGAACCCGCGCCGCTTGGCCAGCTCGCGGCACTCGTGGACGAGCCTGGTCTTGCCGATGCCCGCACGGCCCTCGATGACGACGACGCGCCCCTCACCACGGGTGGCGGCGTCGAGAGCTTCACGGATGTGCGCGATCTCGTCGTCTCGTTCAAGTGGTTCGCGCACTGATCGATCCTAGGGCGTGTCCCGTGGGTCTGTTCGATGAGAGTCACGGTCGAGCGTCCCGGAGGCGGTGCCGCCGCGACGTCCTCATACCGGGCGTATTCGGGTGTTGCGGCGGTGCCGTCTCCGGGGCCCTCGGCCGCGACTATCGCGGACGAGACTCACGGGACACGCCCCAGCGGCCGTCCAGCCGGCTACGTGCTGGTCATCGACGGTGCGTCCGGGCGACTTGATGCTCCAGTGGTGTGAAGGTCAGCGCAGGCACTCGTCCGGCGAACCCGGCTTGCCGCCGAACTGGTCCGCGACGAACTTCTTCGCTTGGCCCACGTCGACAGGCAGGCCCTGACCGCCCCTGGAGTCGACGGGGTCGCCGACCGGCAGCGTCGCCGCGGAGATCTCGACGGACCCCTGGAACCGCTGGGCGAACGCGAGCACGTCCCAGCCCTCGTCGACGCGGATGGACTTCCCGACCTCACCGGCGAGGGCTGGGGCGTGCTCGCTGATCTTGGGCGCGAGCCCGACCAGGAACGCCTGGTGCCGCCTGGTCCTGTCGAGGTCGCCCATGGCCAGGCCCATGCGCTGGCGGAGGAACGCGAGCGCCCGGTCACCGTCGACCGTCTGCCGGCCCGCGGGGAACGAGACACCGGTCTGGTCGTCCCTGGTCGCGGTGAGCAGGCAGACCTCGACACCTCCGACGACCTTGGCGATCCGGCCGAACTCGCTCATCCTGACCGCGGCGTAGTGGTCGACCTCCACCCCGGTCAGCTGCTCGACCGCGGCCGTCAGCTTCGCCGGGTCCTGCCGGTACAGCGAATTGATCTTCACGTCACCGACCAGGACGTCGCGCGGCACCGACACCGCGCTGACGGACCCCTCACCCGCGAAGCGCGCGAGCACGAGCGCGTCGGTGTAGTCGTTGTCGTCGGTACCGATGAGCAGGACGTTCTGGGCCGTGGCCGATGGCTGCACCGCGGGGGTCGTGTCGACCTTCTTGAACGTCGCCGGGATGATGGCGGCCGCGGCGGCAGCGGCCACCGTCAACGTCGCCACTCCGACGATCATCCTGAACGGCTTGCGCTTCTTGTGCTTGTGCAACCCGGCCAGCACGGTCCGCGGGTCGACGCGCTCCTCGGCCTCTGCGGCGACGGCTTGGCGGATGAGGTCGTTCACGAGTGCACCTCCAGGGTGGCGGACCGGGCGATTTCATGAGCGCGCAACGTCTGCAGCGCACGAGAGAGTTGGCTGCGCACAGTCGATTCCGTGCACCCGAGCACCTGCGCGATCTCCGCGTCACTGCAGTCCTCGTAGAACCGCAGCACCAACGCCGCACGTTGCTTGCGCGGCAGCACAGCGATCCGTGCGCGCATGGCCTCGCGTTCAGCGTGCGCGTCGGCCGGATCGGCCATCGACGGCACGTGCCTGGCGAGCTCACCCCGCTCCAGGGCGATCTCCCGCGCGGCCTTGCGGTGCCGCCACGACAGGTAGTCGTTGGTCACCATGCGCTTCACGTAGAGATAAGGAACATCCATCGCTCCGATGCGTTCCCACTTGCCCTGCGCGCGCAGGAGCACGTTCTGCACGATGTCCTGCGCCAGGTGTTTGTCGCAGGTGATCGCGGTGGCATACCCGAGTAGCCTGTCCAGCCGATCAGCGACGAACTGGTCGAACCCCACACCGCCCCCTTCCTCGTGGTCGTGTGCGGTTCGGGAAACCCCCTGGCTGCCCCCGTTCGCTGCACCGGGTTTTGTGTTCCAGCTCACAAGTGCCGGCTTCTTCCGGTCGTTCTGACGGTCAGCCCGGCCGCCTGCTCAGCACGACCTCGTACACGCGGGCGGCCGCGGCGGCGACCGTCTCGTGCTCCCACACCCGCACGGCGAGCCAGCCGGCATCGGCGAGCTTCCGGTCCGTGTCGAGGTCGCGCCGGCGGTTGGTTTCGATCTTCGTCCGCCAGAACTCGGCGTTGTTCTTGGGCCACGTCGCGTGCTCGGGGCAGCCGTGCCAGAAACAACCGTCGACGAACACCGCGACCTTGGCCGAGGTGAAGACGATGTCCGCCTCTCGGCGAACGCCCTCCACCGGCCTGCGGTGCACCCTGTAGCGCAGGCCTGCGGCGAACAGGGCCCTGCGCAGGTCGACCTCGATCTGCGTGTTCCGAGTCTTCTGCTTGCTCATGCGGGCCCGCACGCTCGGCGCTGTCTCGAGGGGTTCCACGCCGGGCATTGTCCCGGACGAGGCGCTCAGATCTTGCGACCCACTCCCACGTAGACGTCCTCCGGGCCGCCCTCGCCCGCCGGGCCGAGATCCGAGTGCCACCGCGGCGCCGGGAGGACGCCCGGCTGGAGCACCTCCATGCCTGCGAACATCGCCTCGAACTCCGCGAGTGAACGGAAGTGCATCGGATCGCGGCTGTGCTTCATGGCCTCGACGACGGCGTCCATCTCGTCCGGCTTGAAGTCGGCGGTCAGGTGGGAGAGCGCGATCAGGCTGCCGGGCGGCATGGCGTCGAGGTAGTGGGCGACGACCTCGGCGGGGCCCTTCTCGTCCGACACGAAGTGCAGCACGGCGACCATGAGCAGGCCGACGGGCTGCGAGAAGTCGATCAGGTCCTTCACGACCGGGTCGGACAGCACGTCGTGCGGCCGGCACATGTCCGCCTGCACGATGCCCGCGTTGGCGTTGCCCTCCAGGATGAGCTGGCTGTGCGAGACCGCCACCTCGTCGTAGTCCACGTAGACGACACGCGCCTCCGGGTTCTCCTGCTGCACGATCTCGTGGACGTTGCCGACCGTCGGGATGCCGGAGCCGAGGTCGAGGAACTGGGTGATGCCCTGCTCCATCATCAGCAGGACCGCGCGGCGCATGAACGACCTGTTCGACGCGGCGATCGCGCGGCCGTCGCGCAGGATCTGCAGCACCTTGTCGCCCACGACGCGGTCCGAGGCGAAGTTGTGGCCACCTCCCAGCAGGAAGTCGTAGACGCGCGCTGCGCTCGGCACGTCCGTGTTGATCCCCGTCGGCACCCATGAGAAAGGCTCTGCCATGCAGGAGAACCTACCTGGGTGCGCGCACGGGTGTACCGGACCGGATCGGGTGAAGGATCAGTTGCAGCGTGCGAAACGTGCCGAGATCTGGTCCACCAGCACCGATGCGCCGGCGTCGCGGGCTTCTTCCGCCAGCCACCGCAGCTGGTCGTCGGCGCGTGCCGAACGCAGGTTCGCCGCACCGGCCAGGGCGTTCTCGGCGTACCGGCCGGCCGCTGCCACGTCACCTATGGCGAGGTGGTTGCGTGCCAGGGCGGTCAGCGTGATCGTGCGTGCACGGACGTGCTCCTCGCCATAGGTGCCAACCTTTCTCGTCAACGAGGGGATGGCCTGTTCCGGATCGGTCACCCCCCGCCGGTCTGCCCACGAGTTGTGGGCGGCCACGAGTCCGAGCTGGAACGCCTTCAGCGCGTCGTCGAGTGCGTTGTGGTGCAGGAACATCCGGCCGGCGCGCGTGAGCACCGAGGCGATCAGCGACTCGTTCTCCGCCTGCCGGGCGAGGGTCAGCGCGCGTTCGAAGTGCGGGAGCACCATGCCGGGCAGCCCGCTGTCGAACGCGGTCCAGCCCGCCAGTTCGTGCACCTCGGCGACGGCGGTCCAGACCGCCTCGTCGCCGACGACGATCATCGGTTCGACGGCGGCGAGGTGCTCCAGCACCGAGGCGTGGCAGGCGATCCCGCCGTACCGGCGGTCCAGGGCGCGCAACGCCCGCGTGCGCGCCGCGATCGCCGACGGCTCGATG
>JASLAV010000394.1 GCA_030146905.1 Lentzea sp.
CTGCAGGCGATCCAGCCGGAGAAGCTCGCCACCACGCTGACCGCGTTGTCGCAGGCGCTCGACGGACGGGGCAAGCCGCTCGGCGAGACCCTGGTGTCGCTGGACTCCTACCTCGGCCAGCTCAACCCGCAGCTGCCGGCGCTGAAGGAGAACATCTCCAGGCTGGCGGACGTGTCGGGCGTCTACGCGGACGCCGCACCGGACCTGTTGCAGGCGCTCAACGACATGACCACGACGACCAAGACCGTCGTCGAGCAGCGCGACAACCTGCTCTCGCTGTACGGGACGCTGACCACGACGTCGCAGGACCTCACCAGCTTCGTCACGGTCAACAAGAACAACATCATCGGCCTCGCCGACACCAGCCGCCCGACGCTCGAGCTGCTCGCCAAGTACGCGCCCGAGTACCCCTGCCTGCTCAGGGGGCTCGCGGAGTTCGAGCCGGTCATCGCCAAGGCGTTCGGCGCCGGCACCGACAAGCCGGGCCTGCACCTCACGCTGGAGATCACGCAGAACCGCGGCAAGTACAAGCCGAACCTCGACGAGCCCGAGTACTCCGACAAGCGCGGTGCTCGCTGCTACGACCTCGTCCCGCGGCCCGACCCGTTCCCGCAGTACCCGCCGGACGGCCCGGTGAAGGACGGCTCCAGCTCACCGCCGCCCGCCCGCGTGGCCGGCGACGGGGTCATCCCGCCCGGCGCCACCATCCCGTCGTCCGCGCAGAACGCCGTCAACCTCGCCAACTCGCCGGAGGAGGCGAGGATGATCTCGGCCCTCTTCGGCCCGCGCGTCGGCGTCGACCCGCAGGACATGCCCGGCTGGTCGAGCCTGCTGCTGGGACCGCTGGTCCGCGGAACGGAGGTGACGGTCAAGTGAAGGGCGTGCTCGCTCCGCTGCTCAAGCTGATCACCTTCGCGGTGGTCACGATCCTCGCCACGTCGCTGCTCGCGGTGACCATCGCCAACGTGAACCTGGCAGGTGCCACGGACTACAAAGCGCAGTTCACCGACGTCACCGCGCTCAACGAGGGTGACGACGTCCGCATCGCCGGCGTCCGCGTCGGGCAGGTCGACGGCATCAAGGTCGTCGACCGCAAGACCGCGGAGGTGGAGTTCTCCATCGACGGCGACCGCAAGCTGCCGGAGGCGGTGACCGCGACGATCAAGTACCGCAACCTGGTGGGGCAGCGGTACATCGCGCTGGAGTCCGGCACCGGTGACACCAGTGCGGTGCTGCCGGAGGGCGGGACGATCCCGCTGGAGCGGACGAAGGCGGCGCTCGACCTCACCGTGCTGTTCAACGGCTTCAAGCCGCTCTTCCAGGCGCTGTCGCCGGAGGACGTGAACAAGCTGTCGTTCGAGATCATCCAGGTGCTGCAGGGGGAAGGCAGCACGATCGACAGCCTGCTGCAGCACACGGCGTCGCTGACCAGCACGCTCGCGAGCAAGGACAAGGTGATCGGTGAGGTCGTCGACAACCTCAACACCGCGCTCGACACCGTGAACTCCCGTGACCAGGACTTCAACAACCTCGTGGTCACGTTGCAGACGCTGGTCTCCGGCCTCGCGCAGGACCGCCAGCCGATCGGTGACGCGATCTCCGCGCTCGGCGACCTGACGCAGGCCACCTCCGGCCTGCTGGAGCAGGGCCGCGAGCCGCTGAAGAACGACATCGCGCAGCTCGGCATCGTCTCGAAGACGCTGGGGGACAACGAGGCGCTGGTCGACGGCATGTTGCAGCGCCTGCCGAACAAGCTGGAGACGATCACCCGCACCGCGACCTACGGCTCGTGGTTCAACTTCTACCTGTGCGAGGCGAGCGGCCAGATCGCCGTGCCGCCGGTCATCAACGACCCGATCCCGATCACGGCGTTGCCGGTCACACAGCAGAGGTGCCGCCGATGAAGCAGAGCAACCCGATCAGGACCGGCGCGATCAGCCTGACGTTGATCGCCCTGCTGCTGCTGGCCGCGTTCTACTCCGACGACCTGCCGATCGTCGGCGGCGGCACGAGCTACGCCGCGGACTTCAGCGAGGCCGCGGGACTCGTGCCGGGCAACGAGGTCCGCGTCGCCGGCGTGAAGGTCGGCAAGGTCACCAAGGTCAGGTTGAACGGCGACCGCGTGCGGGTGACGTTCAAGGTCAAGAACGCCTGGGTCGGCGACAGGACGACCGCGATGATCCGCATCAAGACGCTGCTGGGCCAGAAGTTCGTCGCGCTGGACCCGCAGGGCAGCCAGCCGCTCTCGCCGGGCGACCCGATCCCGAAGGAGCGCACGCTCGCGCCGTACGACGTGAACGAGGCGTTCAACGGGCTCGCGACGACCGTCGGCCAGATCGACACCAAGCAGCTCGCGGACAGCTTCACGGTCCTGTCCGACACCTTCAAAAACTCGCCGGAGCACGTCCGCGGCGCGCTGGACGGCCTGTCCGCGCTGTCGAAGACGATCTCCTCGCGGGACGAGCAGCTGGCGAAGCTGCTGGACAACACCCGGCAGCTGACCAAGACGCTGGCCGACCGCAACGCCGAGTTCGAGAAGCTCCTCTCGGACGGCAACCTGCTGCTCGGCGAGCTGCGCAAGCGCCGCGAGGCGATCAGCGCGCTGCTGACCGGCACCCGCGACCTGTCCCGCGAGCTCAGCGGTCTCGTGCAGGACAACCAGAACCAGCTGGGCCCCGCCTTGGAACAGCTCGGCAGGGTCACCACGATCCTGCAACGCAACCAGGACAACCTCGACCGCAGTCTCGCGCTGATGGCGCCGTTCTACCGGGTGTTCGCGAACACCCTGGGCAACGGCCGTTGGTTCGACACCTACATCTGCGGTCTGCTGCCGCCCTCGGTGAACCTCGGCGTCGTCGGGTTCAACGAGGAAGGCTGCCTGCCTCCGGGGGTGCAGCGATGACCACAGCAGCTCACAGCAGGGCCGGCCGCTTCATCGCGATCGCGTGCGTTCTCGCGCTGGTCGTGACCGCCGCGCTCTGGTGGGTGTTCGCGGGCATGAACGGCCGCAAGGTCACCGCGCACTTCGCGGCGGCCGTCGGCGTCTACCCCGGCGGTGACGTGCGGGTGCTGGGCGTGAAGGTCGGCACGATCGACGAGGTCACGCCGGAGGGCAAGACCGTGAAGGTCGTGTTCACCGTCGACCGCGACGTGCGGGTGCCGGAGAACGCGCAGGCCGTCGTGGTCGCGCCGAGCGTGGTCAGCGACCGGTACGTGCAGCTCACGCCCGCCTACACCGGTGGACCGGCGCTGGGCGACGACGCGCTGATCCCGCGCGAGCGCACCGCGACGCCCGTCGAGCTCGACGAGCTGTACTCCTCGCTCGACAAGCTCACGACGGCGCTGGGTCCCAACGGCGCGAACGCCGACGGCGCGCTGGCGGACCTGCTGAACTCGGCGGCTCGCAACCT
>JASLAV010000442.1 GCA_030146905.1 Lentzea sp.
GGGCCGTTGCTCGCCGGCTCCGCGGTGTTCGTGGCCGCCAGCGTGCTCGTCGCCGTCGCGCCCACGATCGAGGTCCTGCTGGCCGGCCGCCTCGTCCAGGGGCTGACCGCCGCGGCCGGCATGGTCATCGGCCGGGCCGTCATCGCCGACCTCGCCACCGGCCGCGCCGCCGCACGCGCGTTCAGCCTGATGATGATCGTCAGCGGTGTGGCACCGGTGGTCGCGCCGCTGCTCGGCAGCCTGATGATCGACGGGATCGGGTGGCGGGGCGTGCTGTTCGTCCTGGCGGGCCTGGCGGTCGCGATGCTCGCCGGCTCGGCTGTGGTCGTGCGGGAGACCCACCCGCGGCAACGGCGCGGCACCGCGAAGGCAGGCGGCTTCCGCGCGCTGGGCCATCGTGCCTACCTCACCGCCACGGCCACGTTCGTCTTCTCGTTCGCCGTCCTGATGGCCTACATCTCGGCGTCGCCCTTCCTGTACCAGGTCGTCATCGGGATGGGTCCCGTCAGCTACGGCCTGCTGTTCGCGCTCAACGCGCTCGGGCTGATCGCGAGCAGCGCGGTCGCGTCACGGCTGCTGCGCACGAGCCACCCGCGCCGGGTCCTCACCATCGGCACCGGCTGGTTGTTCGTGTCCGCGGTGGTGCTGCTGGTGCTCGCGCTCCTGCCGATCAGCGCGGCCTGGCTGGTGGTGCCGATCTTCTTCGCGGTCTCGTCCCTCGGCTTCGTCCTCGGCCCGGCCACCGCGCTGGCCCTCGACGCGGTACCGGGAGCCGCCGGCACGGGATCGGCCGTGCTGGGCGCCGCGCAGTTCGGGCTCGGCGCTGCCGTCTCGCCGCTAGTGAGCGTCGGCAGCACTCACTCCGCACTGCCGATGGCGATCATCATCGCCGTGCTCGCCGCCATAGCGGCCTGCGGTTGCCGGCTGCTCGCCTCGCCTCGCCACGAGGACGACGTCACCGTTCCGGAGCGCGCCGACTCGCTCGCGGGTTCGAACTGAGGAAGGCGCAGGACATGACGCTGATCGGGATCGAAGAGCACTGGGTCCTGCCGGAGCTGACCGCCGCGCTCACCGCGTTGCCGGAGCGGGACCGCGACGAAAGCCTGGCGTTCAACGACCTCGGTGACCACCAGCAACGCCTGCGGGACCTCGGCGAGGACCGGCTCGCCACCATGGACGCGCAGGGCATCGACGTGGCGGTGCTCGCGCAGACCCCGCCGGGAACCCAGGCGTTGCCACCGGAGGACGCCGTCCGGCTCAGCCGCACGGCGAACGACGTCGCCGCCGAAGCCGTCGCCCTGCACCCCACCCGGTTCCGCGCGCTGTCGACGTTGCCCATGTCGGCCCCGCACGAGGTCACCGCCGAACTCGAGCGCGCAGCCGGCCTGGGCCACGTGGGCACGATGGTCTACGGCAGGTCCGGCGACCTCGTTCTCGACGACCCGGTCTACGACGACTTCTTCGCCGCCGCGGCGGCACTGCGGCAGCCGGTCTTCCTCCACCCGCAGCTGCCTTCCCGTGCCCTGCGCGACGCCTCCTACCGCGGCTTCGACCCGATGACCGACCTGGCCCTCGCGACGTTCGGCTGGGGCTGGCACCTCGACGCCGGGCTGGCGGCGCTGCGGCTGATCCTGCGCGGCACCTTCGACCGGCACCCCGATCTCCAGGTCGTGCTGGGCCACTGGGGAGAGATGCTGCTCTTCTGGGCCGACCGCGCGGACGGCCTGGCGCGCGTCGCCGGCCTGCAACGCCCGGTGTCGGACTACCTGAGGTCGAACTTCCACATCACGGCCTCCGGCATGCTCAACCCCGCACTGCTGCGGCACGCCCTGTCGGTCACCACCGCCGACCGCCTGATCTTCTCCACCGACTACCCGTTCCAGCAGCCCACGCGAGAGGAGATCGACGCCTTCCTGGCCGTGTTCGAGTCGGACGCCGACCGGCGGAAGTTCGCTTCGGGCAACGCGTCGGCGTTGTTCGGCATCTGACGGCGGCACCGCTCGGCGGCGTCGGTGCCCTGCAACGACAGGAGGATCAGCACCCTCAGACCGGTCCCGGATGCCACGAGCAACTGACAACGCAGCTGGGTCAGCCCGCGTGGCAGCACGCTGCCGAAGCGATCCGCGGCAACCCGGCGCTCGGCAGTGCGCAGACCAAGTAGCCGCCAGCGCCGTGCGTGTTCTTCGAAGGCGGTCAGCTCAGCCGCACGACCAGCTTGCCGTCCCACTCGCCGCGTGCGATCAACTCCGCGCCGGCCTCCAGGCCCTCGACACGATCGACGAACGTGCGCAGCCTCCCCTCCGCGACCCAGCGGGCGAGCAGCGTGAGGTCGCGGTCGAGGCGGATGTCCTCGAACAGCAGCAAGAACGTGCGGATGTCTCGTTGGGGCAGGTCCCAGTCACCCAGCAGGGCTTCGGGCGGCAGAACGGTGTCCTGCCGGGCCGCGCGGCCGACCGTGAGGAGCACACCGCCGTTGCGGAGCAACGCGAACGCCTCGGTGAGCACGTCGCCCCCGACGTTCTCGATGACCCCGTCGACGGCGGTGGCCACCGCGGAGGGGCGTGTGACGACCTCGGTCGCGCCCAGTTCGCGCAACCACGGCGCGCGAGACAGGTCCCGTGCGACGGCAACGACTTCGGCCCCGCCCATGGCGGCCAGCTGGACGGAGTAGGCGCCGACCGCTCCGGTCGCGCCGGTCACGAGCACCCGCCGGCCGAGAATGGGTCCCAGTGCCCGCAGCGCGCGCAGAGCCGAGCCGCCGGCGATCGGCAGGGTGGCCGCGCCGACGAGGTCCACGCCGTCCGGGAGGACACCGAGCCACCGGGCCGGGACCGCGCGCAGTTCTGCCCAGCCACCGGTGGCGCCGAAGGTGGTGACGTGCGTTCCGCGCGCCGGTCCGCTGCCGTCGGCCGCTTCCCGTTCCACGACACCGGACGCCTCCCAGCCCATCACCGTGCCGTCGGGTGTGGTCGCGATCTGGTGCACGTCGCCCGGGTTGACCGAGAAGGCGTGCACGCGGACCAGGGCTTCGTCCGGCGCCGGAACCGGTTCGGCGATGTCGGCCGCGCGAATCCCGCCCGCGGTCCGCTGGTCGATGATCAAAGCTCGCATGAACTCAGAGTGGCACGGTGTGCCAGTTGGCACAAGGTGTCACTTTTCGTCCGCCGGATAGGCTCCCGGCATGGAAGTCATGGGCCTGCGCGAACGCAGAAGGATCCAGACGCGTGAGGCCATCATCGCCGCCACTTTGGACCTGTGCGCTCACCGCGGCTTCGGCGCCACGACGGTGGACGCCATAGCCGAACGTGCAGACGTGTCCCGCCGCACGTTCTTCCGCTTCTTCGCCACGAAGGAAGCCGTCCTCGTCGCCCTCGAAAGCGACCTCTTCGACGCTGCCGTGGACGCGCTCGGCGGTTCGGGGAAGA
>JASLAV010000479.1 GCA_030146905.1 Lentzea sp.
CCCCGACGACTTCCTGATGGTGATCGACGAGTCGCACGTGACCGTGCCGCAGATCGGCGGCATGTACGAGGGCGACGCGTCCCGCAAGCGCAACCTGGTGGAACACGGGTTCCGCCTGCCGTCGGCGATGGACAACCGGCCGCTGAGGTGGGAGGAGTTCGCCGACCGGATCGGGCAGGTCGTCTACCTGTCCGCGACGCCCGGCCCGTACGAGCTGGGGCAGTCCGGCGGCGAGTTCGTCGAGCAGGTCATCCGGCCGACCGGTCTGGTCGACCCCCAGGTGGTCGTGAAGCCGACCGAGGGCCAGATCGACGACCTGGTGCACTCGATCCGCGAACGGGCGGAGCGCGACGAGCGCGTCCTGGTCACCACGCTGACCAAGAAGATGGCGGAGGACCTGACCGACTACCTGCTGGAGCTGGGCATCCGGGTCCGGTACCTGCACTCCGAGGTCGACACCCTGCGCAGGGTCGAGCTGCTGCGGCAGCTCCGCCTCGGCGAGTACGACGTGCTGATCGGCATCAACCTGCTGCGGGAGGGCCTCGACCTCCCCGAGGTGTCGCTGGTGGCGATCCTCGACGCGGACAAGGAGGGGTTCCTGCGGTCGGGGACCTCGCTGGTGCAGACGATCGGCCGTGCCGCCCGCAACGTGTCCGGTGAGGTCCACATGTACGCGGACCGGATCACCGACTCGATGCGGCACGCGATCGAGGAAACCAACCGCCGGCGTGAGAAGCAGGTCGCCTACAACGAGGAGCGGGGACTCGATCCGCAGCCGTTGCGGAAGAAGATCACCGACATCCTGGAGGCTGTGTACTCCGAGGTCGAGGACGAGGTTCCGGTCGGCGGTTCTGGGCGGAACCAGTCGCGTGGGAAGCGGGCCGCCGGTGAGGGTGGGCGGTCTTCCGGGGTTGTCGCCTCGCACGAGCGGGCCGGGATGGCTCGGTCCGATCTTGCCGATCTGGTGCAGTCGTTGACCGATCAGATGATGAACGCTGCTCGGGATCTGCAGTTCGAGCTGGCTGCTCGGTTGCGGGATGAGATCCAGGATTTGAAGAAGGAGCTTCGGGGGATGGACGCTGCCGGGGTGAAGTGACGGGGTTTGGCCGGCTTTTGGCGCAGTCGTTGCGTAGGTCGTCTCCCTGGTTCGTTTGCGGCTGTCTGTTCGTTGTCCGTGCGTGGCCGGTCTGCGTTGCGCCGGTTTTGGTGCGTGCGTTGGTTTCGGAGGCCCTGCCCCAAGCCCCCGGCACTCCCAAAGGAGCCGTCCAGCGCCGTCTGCGGGTTGATGGCACGCCTGGTGCTTTGGGCGGCTTGCTGTTGCGTTGGTGGTTGCGTTCGTGGTGGTGGTGGCTTGCCGTCGTTTCTTGTGCTGCTCTGTGTGTGTCCTTTGTGTCATGTCTCGTTTTGTCTGTTGCTCATTGTGAGTCTGATGTTTGCTGTGCGTAGCTTTTTTGGGCTTACGCTCATGTTTCGCCGCTCGTAAATCCCCCTCTGGGGTGAGATGTCGGCTGACACCTTTCGTCACGGCGCAGGACGGCCATGATCGCACCGTGGATGTGGACTCCCACCTCGCCGCGGTGGAGCAGGCGCTGATCGCTGTGCGGCGCAGTCAGTCTCGTCGAGCGCTTGCCGAGCTGGCCGTACCGGCTTTCGAGGTGTTGGACGTTGTCGAGACTGCCGAGCGCACAGGGGCTCAGGCGACAGTTTCCAGTGTCGCTGCGGCGTTGCACGTCGATCAGCCCCGTGCCAGCAAGCTCGTCACCAGTGCTGTGGACTCCGGGCTGGTGTCGCGGATCGCCGACAAGGCCGATGGGCGGCGTGTGCTGCTCGTGCGCACTGCTCGGGGGCGGGCCACCTCGGCTGAGCTGCACCGGGCCCGGCAGGCGGCCTGTGCCACCGCCATGGCGGACTGGACCGAGGAGGAGCGGGCGGTGTTCGCCGATCTCCTCACACGTTTCGTCGCGGCGTTCGGTGGGCGATGATCCTGTTGTGACACTGGACGAGTTGATCGCCTACTGCGCCGGCAAGCCTGGTGCGGAGGAGACGTATCCGTGGGGCGAGGCCGAGCTCGTGTGCAAGGTGGGCGGTAAGGCGTTCGCCTTCATCGGGCTCGACTTGCACACCGTCGGGCTCAAGTGCGGGGCTGACGCCGAGGCCGCCGCGTTGTGGCGAGAGCGCTTCCCCGGGGACGTCACAGTCAGCGGGTACGTCGGGCGGTACGGGTGGAACACCATTTCCCTCAAGGGATCCGTGCCGGACGACGACCTGCTGGAGCTGGTCGACTTCTCGTACGAGGCCGTTGTCGCGCGGTTGCCCAAGCGGAAGCGGCCTGCTTAGCGCCGGTTCGCTCAGGACAGTCGTTGTCCGCATTGGTCTCTACGGTTGTCCCATGGCAATCGGAATCCAGGTCACGATGGACGCGGCGGACCCCGGCAGGCTGGCGGCCTTCTGGGCTGAGGCGCTCGGGTACGTGCTGCAGCCGCCGCCTCCCGGCTTCGAGTCGTGGGAGGACTTCGCCGTCAGGAACGGCATGCCGGTCGAGTCGGTCGGCGACTACTCGGCGATCATCGATCCCGAGGGGAAGGGCGCGCGGTTCTTCTTCCAGCGCGTGCCCGAGGGCAAGACGGCCAAGAACCGCGTCCACCTCGACGTGAACGCGGGTCTGGAGGCCGTGGATCGGCTCGTCGCCCTCGGGGCCACCAAGGTGCGGGAGTTCGAGGACTCCAAGGGCCACTGGGTGACCATGCTGGACCCCGAGGGCAACGAGTTCTGCGTGCAGTGA
>JASLAV010000489.1 GCA_030146905.1 Lentzea sp.
GGACAGGTTGGGCGCGAAGTCGTCGATCGACATGCCGCGCGCCAGGTAGGCCTCGACGTAGGTGAAGCCGTTGGCGAGGGTGAAGGCCAGCTGGCTGATCGGGTTCGCCCCGGCCTCGGCGATGTGGTAGCCGGAGATCGACACCGAGTAGAAGTTGCGCACCTGGTGGTCGATGAACCACTGCTGGATGTCGGCCATGCAGCGCAGCGCGAACTCGGTGGAGAAGATGCAGGTGTTCTGGCCCTGGTCCTCCTTCAGGATGTCGGCCTGTACGGTGCCACGCACGTTGGCCAGCGCCCAGGCGCGGATTTCCTCCGCCTCCGCCTCGTCGGGTTCGCGGCCCTCCTCCTCCTCGAAGGCGGCCAGCCGCTGGTCGATGGCGGTGTTGAGGAACATCGCCAGGATCGTCGGCGCCGGGCCGTTGATCGTCATCGACACGGACGTGGTCGGCGCGACGAGGTCGAAGCCGTCGTAGAGCGCCTTCATGTCGTCCAGCGACGCGATCGAGACGCCGGAGGTGCCGACCTTGCCGTAGACGTCCGGCGGGGTGTCGGGGTCGCGGCCGTAGAGCGTCACCGAGTCGAACGCCGTCGACAGGCGCGTGGCCGGGTTGCCCTTCGACAGGTACTTGAAGCGCCGGTTGGTGCGGAAGGCGTCGCCCTCGCCCGCGAACATGCGCGCAGGGTCCTCGCCCTCGCGCTTGAACGGGAAGACGCCGGCGGTGTACGGGAAGAAGCCCGGCAGGTTCTCCTTGCGCAGGAAGCGCAGCAGCGAGCCCTCGTCGTCGTAGCGGGGCAGGCTGACGCGGCGGACCTGGTTGCCGGACAACGTCTCCCGCGTCAGCCTGGTGCGGATCTCCTTGTCCCGCACCTTGAACACGAGCTCGTCACCGGAGTACTGCTCGCGCGTGGACTCCCAGCCGCCGAGGAGCTCCGCCGTCTCGCGGTCGACCTTGCGCTCGGCGTCGGAGGCCAGCTCCGCGATGTCCGCGACGCCCTTGCCCGCCGCCTCCAGAGCCTTCTGCGCGGCGGTGAGCTGGGTGTGCGTGCGGATCGCGGCGACCTGCTCGTCGGTCTTGCGGTGGTAGCCGCGCACGGTGTCCGCGATGTCGCTGAGGTAGCGGGCGCGCGAGGCGGGCACGACCGTGGACGCACTGGTCGACGTCTTGCCCTCGACCTTCGCGAGAGCGCCCTCCTCGACGTGCAGACCGTGCTCCAGGAGACCGTCGCGCAGGAACTGGTAGAGCGCGGTGACGCCGTCGTCGTTGAACGTCGCGGCGGAAGTGCCGAAGACCGGCATGTCCTCCCACTTGGCACCGAACGCCTCGCGGTTGCGGACCATCTGACGTGCCACGTCCCTGCGCGCGTCCTCGGCCCCGCGGCGCTCGAACTTGTTGATCGCGACGGCGTCGGCGTAGTCGAGCATGTCGATCTTCTCCAGCTGCGACGCGGCACCGAACTCCGGCGTCATCACGTACAGCGAGAAGTCGACGAACGGCACGATGGCCGCGTCGCCCTGACCGATGCCGGGCGTCTCGACGATGACCAGGTCCGCACCGGACGCCTTGCACGCCACGATGGCCTGCTCCAGACCGTCCGGGATCTCGCTGCCCGCACGGCGCGTGGCCAGCGAACGGAAGAACACGCGGTCGCCGTCGAGGCAGTTCATGCGGATGCGGTCGCCGAGCAGCGCGCCACCACCACGGCGGCGGGTCGGGTCGACGGCGAGGACGGCGATGCGCAGCTTGTCCTGCTGGTCGAGCCGGAAACGGCGCACCAGCTCGTCGGTGAGCGACGACTTGCCGGAGCCACCGGTGCCGGTGATGCCCAGGACGGGCACCTTGCGGGTGGTTTCCAGGGTCTCGGCCGTGCCGGCCTCGATGTGCGTGATCGCGCGTGCGAGGGCCTCGTCCGCGCCCGTCAGCAACGCGTCGTGGCTGAACGGCTCGGTCAGCGCGTGGTCGCACTCCTCGATCATCAGGTTGATCATCCGGGCCAGGCCGAGCTGCTGCCCGTCCTGCGGCGAGAAGATCCGCGCGACCCCGCGCGAGTGCAGCAGCTCGATCTCCTCGGGGACGATGACACCGCCACCGCCGCCGTAGACCCTGATGTGCCCCGCGCCGCGCTCGTTCAGCAGCTCCACCAGGTACGAGAAGTACTCGACGTGCCCGCCCTGGTAGGCGCTGATGGCGATGCCCTGGGCGTCCTCCTGGATCGCCGCGTTCACGACCTCCGCCACCGACCTGTTGTGGCCCAGGTGGATGACCTCCGCACCCTGCGACTGCAGGATGCGCCGCATGATGTTGATCGCCGCGTCGTGGCCGTCGAAGAGGCTGGACGCGGTCACAAAGCGAACCGGGTTCACCGGCCGGTGCAGAGTGGTCGCCATGAGAATAGTTTGTCTTCCTACTATCGGACGTGCAACCGATGTGGCCCAGGTCTCTGCATCGAGGAAGCCGGGCCGGTCCGAGGTTCGCCGGGGCGGGTGGAGTTCCGGTGGACGGCGGGCCGACCCCTCGTGCTGCCTGCTGTCGTCACCCGGTCTGCCACCGGACGATCAGCCGAACACCTGGTCAAGCAGGGCCGCGACG
>JASLAV010000525.1 GCA_030146905.1 Lentzea sp.
CCCCGGTCGTCGCGGCCGACCCAGCGAGCGCGGAAACCCTCGAGCACGTACGCGTGCCCCCTGCTCCACACGACGCTGCACGGCGTGGTGGGCAGCTCCGCGGTCTGCAGTGGCTGGGTCTCCATGGCGGTTCTCATCTCAGTCCCTCCGTGACATCAGGGATGTCGTGAACCGGGGCTCCGGCGTTATCCCTGCACACGAATTCTGGACGACTGTGGTTCAGGACACGTGTCCCGTTTGGGTCCTTGGCGTTAACTGGGCCGAACGGCGCGCCGAGCTGTTCGGGCCCGAAGCGCGGCGGAAGACGATGTGATTGCCTGCGCAACCGTTCGTCGTACGACGGTGACCGCACACCGTCCTCACCAGATCGGCCGGGCTTAATCTCATGGCGTGAACCAGGTGAAATTCGGACCAGAGCTCATCTCCCGGCTGATGGACCACCTGTGCTCACAGCTGCCGGGGTGCGAGGGAGCGGGCCTCAGCGTGTGGCCGGGCGGCAGGGTGCTGCGGCAGTGGGGGTCGCGGCCGACCTGGAGCGGGCGCAGCCGGACAGCGGGGGGACCGCTCGTCGAGGCCTCCCGGGACGAGCGGCAGGTGGCCGGCCGCGTCGGCGGCAAGGATCTCGTGGCGGTGCCGGGCAGCTGGGGCGACAGCGGGCCGGTCGTCCTGACCGTCTACCTCTCACACGCTCCCCGCGTGGAGGACCTGAAGGCCATCGAGGAGGTGGAGCCGCTCCTCGCGACTGCGGCCGCCGTCGTCGAGTTCTGCGCGGGCGAGGTGCTGCGCGCCGACGAGATGGTGCGGATGGTCCAACACCGCCGCTACATCGAACAGGCGAAGGGCCTCGTCATGGGTGTGAGGTCGTGCACACCCGGCGAGGCGTTCGAACTGCTGGTGCGCGCGAGCCAGCACGCCAACGTGAAGCTGCGGGACATGGCCACCGCATTGGTGCTGGTCGTGGGCGGCGCGCTGGAGGAAGGACGCGAGGAGATCGCCGCACCGCCGGAGGTTGCTTTCGACACGGCGCGAAGACTTTGGGAGGCTCTGCACGTTTGAGCCAACCTTTGTCCGGGTAAGGACGGCTCGACCTGTCCTGTCGAGCGGTCTCTCCCGTACGGTGGGGCCGCAGCGGTTGAGCCAGCAGCCGCAACGGGGCCGCTGCTGTGGCGGCTCCCCGCGTTCCGAGAGGGAGTACATCAGTGACTGTGCAGGACCCGCGAGCAGAGCAGACTATCGAGCTGTCGGTCCGGCAGCCGGCGCCCGGTGTCACGGTGCTCGCCGTGTCCGGTGAGGTCGACATGGTGTCCGCGCCCACACTGCGCGACGCTCTCGTGAACGGCCTCGGCGACGGCGGCACCTTCGTGGTCGACATGACCGGCGTGACGTTCCTCGGTTCCGCCGGGCTGGCGGTGCTGGTGGAAGCCGCACGCCTCGCCCAGAAGGCCGGTACCGCCCTCAAGGTCGTCGCGACCGCGCGTGCCGTGACGCGGCCGCTCGAGGCCACCGGACTCGGCGAGGTGCTCAGCGTGAGCGACTCCGTCGACGCCGCTCTGACCAGCTGAGTTCCGGCCGGCTGACACGACCGGCTACCGCGTCCGGACCACGAGGCGGTTCCCCGCCTCCCTGAGGGCCTGCGCGACGTCGGCCAGGGCTCGTTCCACGCCGCCCGTCTCCACACCCACCCCGGTGAGGTCGACGGTCAACGGCACCGTGCCGCCCCGCGCGGCCGTGGTCAGAACTCGTCGCAACGACGGACCGGCGTCCACGGGCACGTTCCCGCGCACGACCGCAACAACGCCGGAGGAGGTCTCGTGGACCCGCACGTCGCACTCGGACGGGGCACGGGTCGCGGGCACCACCGGCGACGGGGCGCGGCGCAGGCGCACGGTCGTGCCGTTCGCGCTGCGGTCTATCTCGACGGAGTCCACGCTCTCCCGCATGAGCAGGAGTCCACGTCCCCGCATCGTCAGCGCCGGAGGCGGCACGCGCCAGTGGCCGTGGTCGGTCACGTCCACCTGGACGGAACCGTCGTGGCCGAACTGGGCGAGCACCTCCACGGTGCCGCGTGCGGGGCCGGGGTAGGCGTGTTCGACGGAGTTGTTGACCGCTTCACTGACGGCGAGAACGAGATCGCTCGCCTCGTCCTCGCCGAAACCGCTCTCCTGCAGCCATTCGCGGAGTTGGTGCCTCACCGGCGCCACCTCCTGCGCGTCAGCCGGGAAGCGGAGGTCAAGGAAGTCCTCGTGCACCAGCACAGCGCTCCTTCCAGTGATCTCCTTCTTGCTTCCAGAAGGTGATTTCCCTGGGCGTCGCGGTAATACACGTGTGAAATGAGATCGATTCGGGTACGGCAATGACGTGCCGGCCTTCAGCAGAACGGACTACGAGGTGGGTGTGACGCAATTGTCAGGGGTCGAACTGCGGATGGCCGCGGATCCAACGCAGCTCTCGACCGTGCGTGCGGTCGCGGCGGACATCGCGATGCGGCAGGACTTCGACCTCGACTCGATCGAGGACCTGAAGCTCGCCGTCGACGAGACGTGCTCCACGTTGATCACGCTGGCGGCGCAGGACGCCGTGCTCAGCTGCCACTTCGCGGTGGACGACAGGGGTGCGGTGCACGTCTCGGCGAAGGTCGCCACGAAGTCGGCTTCCGGGCCGGACGAGAACAGCTTCGGCTGGCGCGTGCTGACGGCGCTCGTCGACTCGGTGCAGACCAGGGTCGAGGAGACCGAAGGGTCCGTGGTCCACATCGGCCTCGTGAAGTCCACGGCAGGGGCGGTGGATGCGTGACCGGGTCGGAAGACACGACCACGACGACGAAGCCCGACGAGAAGCCGGGCGAAGAGTCGGCCACGACGACCAAGTCGGGCGGTGACTACGACCACCTGGCCCCGCTGTTCGCGGAGCTCGCGGTCACACCCGCCGGCCCGGCGCGGGAGACGTTGCGGGACAGGCTCGTCACCGAGCACCTGCCCGTCGCCCAGCACATCGCCCGTCGTTTCGGTCACCGCGGCGAACCGCACGAGGACCTCGTGCAGGTGGCTACGGTCGGCCTGATCAACGCGGTGGACCGCTTCGACCCCGACCGCGGCAGCGACTTCCTGTCGTTCGCGGTGCCGACGATCATGGGTGAGGTGCGGAAGTACTTCCGCGACTCCAGCTGGTCGGTGCGGATGCCCAGACGGCTCAAGGAGCTGCACCTGGCCATCAACGCGGGCACGTCACGCCTGTCGCAGTCGCTGGGCCGCGCTCCCACCCCGTCGGAGCTGGCCGAGCACCTGGGCATGTCCCGGGAGGAGATCCACGAAGGACTCGCGGCCGGGAACGCCTACCAGAGCGCCTCTCTGGACGACATGCTGATGTCGGAGGACTCCTCGATCTCGCTGGGCAGCACCATCGGCGAGGAGGACCCCGAGATCGCGATGATCGAACAGCGCGAGGCGCTGCACCCGCTCCTGCAGAAGCTGCCGGAGCGGGAACGCAAGATCGTGATCATGAGGTTCTTCGGGAACATGACGCAGACCCAGATCGCGCAGAAGGTCGGCATCTCGCAGATGCACGTCTCACGCCTGCTGGCGAAGACGTTGCGTCAGCTGCGGGACGTGCTGGAGGAGTAGGCGCGGACACGGCGCCGGGCCGCGTTGATGATCTGGCGCCGTTCGTCCTCCCCCATGCCGCCCCACACGCCGTACGGCTCCTGGGCCTCCAGCGCGTGGGCGCGGCACTGCGCCAGCACGGGGCAGTGCGAGCAGATCTGCTTGGCCTTTTCCTCCCGTGCCGCCCGCGCGTAGCCGCGCTCGTTGTCGGGGTGGAAGAAGACAGCGCTGTTCTGGCCGCGGCACAGCCCTGTCATCTGCCAGTCCCACACCTCGGCGACGGGTTTGGGCAAACGGGTGGTGCAGGTCATCGCGACTCCCTGTGACTGGGGCGGTAAGAGTTGCGATCACTGCGTACCTCTGCTTGACCAGGGGTAAACCTGCTACAGCCTTTCTGGTGCACCGATTCCCAGCAGGGACAGCCCGAGCGTGAGCACACGTGAGGTGAGCGTGAGCAGGTGCAGGCGCGAGTCCTGCAACTCGCGGGTCTCCGCCGTCGCCACCGGGCAGTGGTTGTAGAACGCCGAGAACGCCGTGGCGGTCTCGAACAGGTAGTTGGTGAGCTTGTGCGGCGCGAGCTCGTCGATGGCCGCCTGCACGGCCGTGGGCAGCTGCAACAGCTTCAGCGCCAGGTCCCGCTCGGCCTGCTCCTGCAGCACCAGCGGGGCGTTCTCGTCGGCGGTGCGCCCGACCTTTCGGCCGATCGACAGGATCCGCGCGTTCGCGTACTGGATGTACACCGAAGTGTCACCGGTGGTCGCGAGCATCTTCTCCCAGGTGAAGACGTAGTCCTTCTCCCGGTCGTTGGACAGGTCCGCGTACTTCACCGCGCCGAGCCCGATGGTGCGGGCGAGGGCCTCCTTCTCGGCTCCCTCCACTTCGGACGACTCGGGCATGACCTTGTACGAGTTGTCGACGGCCTCGGTGAGCAGGTCGATGAGCTTGATCGTCCCGCCGGCCCTGGTCCGGATCGTCTTGCCGTCCGCCCCGAGGATCGTGCCGAACCCGGTGTGCACGGCCGTGTGCGCGTCGTCGAGCCACCCGGCCTGCTTGGACGTGGCGAAGATCATCTGGAAGTGCTGCGCCTGAGGCGTGCCGACGACGTAGATGAGCTCGTCGACCTCCCGCTCCCGGACCCAGTACCGCACCGTCGCGAAGTCGGTGGTGGCGTACCCGTACCCGCCGTCGCTCTTGCGCACGATCAGCGGCAGCCGGTCGCCCTCGCGGTTGGTGAACCCCGGCGGGAACACGCAGAGCGCGCCGTCACTGGTCTCGATGAGCCCCTTCTGCTGCAGCTCGGTGATCGTGTCGGCGAGGTAGGGGTTGTAGAAGCTCTCCCCGTAGTTGTCGTCGGCGGACAACCCGATCCCGAGCATCTCGTAGACCTGGTTGAAGTGCCGCTGCGACTCCCCCACCAGCTCGTGCCACAAGGCGAGCGTGGCCTCGTCCCCACCCTGCAACAACACGACCCGCCGCCGCGCGCGGTCGGCGAACCCTGGCTCGTTGTCGAACTTCTGCCGAGCCTGCTGGTAGAACGCGTTGAGGTCGCTGATCTCGTGGTCGGCCCCGTGCCCGAGGTCGGTGAGGTGCTCGATGAGCATGCCGAACGGCGTACCCCAGTCACCGAGGTGGTTGTGCGGAATGACCTCGTGCCCGGCAAAGGACAACAAGCGGCAGAAGGCGTCCCCGATGATCGTCGACCGCAGGTGCCCGACGTGCATCTCCTTGGCGACGTTGGGGCTGCTGTAGTCGATGGCGATGCGCCGCGGCGAGTCAGTGGTCGGCACACCGAGCCGCGAGTCCCCGAGCAACTTCGCGGTCTCGGCCTCCAGCCACTCCCGCTTGAGCTTGAGGTTGATGAAGCCGGGCCCGGCGATCTCCGCCGTCTCGACGGCATCACCGGCATCGAGGTGCTCGACGATCAGCTCGGCAACCTCGCGAGGCTTCCTGCCGACCTTCTTGGCAAGGCTCATGGCAACGTTGCACTGGTAGTCGGCACCGTCGCGGTTGGACGGTCGGATCAGCGCTTCCCCGGGGGTGATGTCCACG
>JASLAV010000035.1 GCA_030146905.1 Lentzea sp.
CCGTTCATCACCGGCATCCGGACGTCCATCACCACCACGTCTGGATGCAGTTCCAGCGCCAACCGCACCGCATCGGCTCCGTCGGTTGCCTGACCGACCACCGCGATGTCGGCGGCCGTCTCCAGCAGCACCGCCACACCCTCGCGAACCAGCCGCTCGTCGTCGGCGACCAGCACCCTGATCACATCGGCCTCCGTGCCCGGACCGGGAATGTCGCGAGCACCTCGAACCCGCCGCCGGCGCCCTGCCCGGCGCTCAGCGTGCCGCCGAGCACGCGTACCCGTTCTCGCATCCCCACCAGCCCGAGCCCGGAACCGGGCGGTGCCGGGGACGCCGTGGTGGTCGCGCCGCTGTCGACCACGCGGACGGTGAGCCGGTCCACCTCGAAGCGCACGGTCACGGCCACCGTCGAGCCGGGTGCGTGCCGGGCGGCGTTGCTCAACGCCTCCTGCACCACCAGGAACACCGACACCGCGACGCCCGCGTCGGGTTCCGGGGCGGTCCCCGACATCGACAGCCTTGTGGTGAGGCCTGCCCGTCGAGCCCTCTCGACGAGCTCGGGCAGGTCACCGAGTCCCGGCTGAGGAGCGGGGTCGGCCGCCGTGTCGTCCTCGCGCAGCAGCCCCAGCACACGCCGCAGTTCGGTCAACGCCTCCCGCGACGCCGCCCGGATCTCCTCGAAGGTGCGGGCCGCAGCCGGCGGCAGGTCCCCGGCCCGGTGCGGCGCAGCCTGCGCCTGGATGGCGATCATCGAGATGTGGTGGGCGACCACGTCGTGCAGCTCACGGGCGATCCGGGCGCGTTCGGCCAGCACCGCGCCGCGCTGCCGGTCCGTGCGCCTGCGCTCGGTCTCCTCGGCCAGCGCCCGCTGTGCGGCCTGCCGCACGCGCACACTGTCCCCCCAGGCCAGCAGAACCACGGTCAGAAAGGCCAGGACGGCCACCGTGAACGGGGCCGTGCCCGCCACCACGATCGCCGGTGCCAACACAGCCAGCACCGTGACCACCCCGACCACCACGGTGGTCGTCCGGTCGTGCCGACTTCCCACCACGAAGAGCGCGACGCCGAACGCGGCCATCCCCACCACCGGCCACGGCCACGCGACATCGTTGTAGCCGGGGCCGACGAGCACGCCGAACACCAGTTCAGTCCCGAACAGTCCGGCCGCCATGACCTGCCACACGGCCAGCGGCGCGCGCAGGACCAGCAGTGCGGGTGCGAGCAGGGCGAGGGCGACGAGGAGGGCAGCAGGCCACGACAGCCCGAACCAGTGCAACTGCCTGCCGTCCAGATACACCGCCAGTCCCAACCCGACGACCGACAACACCGCACGCGACATTCATCCACCCTGACATGTCGACGCCGAGGCCGACGGCCAGGGCCGGGTGACAGCAGTCGAGGACCAGACGATGGCTGGTCGTTCACCATCAACGGCAAACAGGCAACATCAGCCAATTTCGACGAGGAATCCTACGCCGACCTCCTCAACGATCTGATCAGGCTGATGCGTCCGGCGGATCCTCCAGGACGCCGGAATCGATCCGACACCCCAACGCGCCGCCACCGGCTGGTCCGCCTTTCACCGCTTGCAGGCCGACACTCTGCCGGCCTGCGACTTCTTCGAGACCCGCACGGTGAACGGCACCCGCCTGTACGTGCTCGCGGTCGTCGAACACGCCAGCCGCCCCACACGGTTCCTGATCCGCGACCAGGGCGGAAAGCACCCAGCCCTGGTCGACACCGTCTTCCTCGACGCGGGCATCCGGGCCGTCCTCACCGGTGTCCGGATACCGCGAATGAACGCAGTACGAGCAGTTCCACAACACCCATCGGCCCCGTCAGGGCATCGCCAACGCACGGCCACCACACCCACTGCCACCGGCCACCGACAAAGCAACCGCCACCCACCTCGACATCCGTCGACAGCAACGACTGGCGGCATCCTCAACGAGTACCACCACGCCGCCTGACCTCCGCGGACGACATGTTCGGCAAGCACAGCGCCATCAAGCAGGATCCTCAACTCCGCACCAGGAACCTTTGGGCCTGCCCCGCAAGAACCTCAACGGCCACCCAACCAC
Organism: Lentzea sp.; assembly: GCA_030146905.1. The sequence goes on from JASLAV010000035.1 coordinate 2,082, forward strand.
GTCCTCGCCGCCTACCCGGCCCCAGCTCCGTTCCGCTTTCCTTCGAGTCGCAGACTTATGTGCGTTACGAAGCCTGCTACCCGCAAACCGGTACCCGTTCCACACCGGCGAAGTACCGTGCCCACTCATCGGCGGACAGCGCCTCCGTCTCCGCGCACAGCTCGGCCCGCACAGCCCCCAGGTCTGTCCGCAGCGGCCACACCGTCGCATCCTGGTCGACCACCACGAAGGTGTTGTCGGCCGGTCGATGACCAAGAGCCGACGCTTGCCCGACATAGCCCGTGAAGGTCACGAGCCGGGTCGGCGCGTCTCGCCTCCCGATGTTCCACACCTGCACGTTCGTGTCGACCGCGACCGCTATCGAGGAACCATCCGCGGCAAAGCTGATCAGGACCCGGTTGTTGGACATCTCCGGCAACGTCGCCCACTTCGACGGCGCGGAGGGATCGGAGATGTCCCACACCACCACCTGCTTCGCGGCCCGGTTCCACAGGGCGATGAACTTGCCGTCCGGGCTCATCTCGAGCACAGTCCGGTGCGCGTCGGGCTGTTCGGAAGTGCTGATCAGACGCGGCTGGTCCCCGTTCAGCTGCCAGAGTTCCAGCGTAACGGCACCTGTGCGCAGCACGGCGAGCACGCCGCCGTCCGACCGCACCGACATTCTGCCTACCCGCTCTCCCGGCACCGCCAGCGCACGAGGCTGGCGCGGGTCTTTGAGGCTCCACACCTCCGCCACCGTGCGGTCCAAGTCCACGCCCGCGATGACTTCTCCGGTCCTGCTCGTGGTGCCGATCATCAGACGGCGCGGCAGCACTCCGAGTCGATCCGAGTTCGCGATGTCCCATACCTCGGTCCCACCTGACTGGGGGATGACGAACAACCGCTGGTCGTCGCCGCTGAGAGCCGCCGAGGCCGCGACCTTCAACGAGGCCAAGGACATCTCGACGGCCGTCACGCTCTCCACGATTCTGACGCCTGGAACGTGTTCCGCGACAACGAACCGGCCGCTCTCGGAGACATTGAAGAACGGGTACTTCGACGACGCGGCATATGCCAAGGAGAGCTTGCGGCGTGCGGTGCCCGCGGTGAGCACGGCGTTGCGGCTCTCCTCGACGTCCGCCAAGGCGTCTGCGGCGAGTGCGAGCTTGGCTGCCAACTGGGGATTTGACGCGATGTGCGCCGACACCTCCTCGGCAGCTTGCCGGGCTGGAACGGCGTTGCGTTGCCGCGTCACCTCTCTGGCCGTGTCGACGGCTTGGACAACGGTTTCCGCAAGCACCACGACGAGTGCGGTGAGTACGCTCAGCAGCACACGTGTGCGGCGGACGCGCCTGCGTTTCGCGGTGTGCCAGGCGGTCTCCAGTCCGACAGAGTCTTCGACGAACTCCCGTTCCAGCTGGGTGAGCGACTCCAGCGGCAGTGAACGAACCTCGGCCAGCCGCGTCCCCCGGTACAGCGCACCCGAGTCGCGGTCGTGCTCCTCCCAGACGTTCGCCGCCTCGGTGAGCCGGCGGTGCACCTGCAGACTGTCGCGGTCCGCGGCGATCCAGTTCCTCAGTCGCGGCCACGACCGGATCAGTGCCTCGTGAGTGATCTCGACGCGATCGTGGTCGCGGCTGAGCAGCCGAGCGGAGGTGAAGGCGTCGACGACCTCGACCGGAACCTGCCCGAGCTCAGCGACGCCGACCTGTCGTTTGGTGTCCTCGGTTCCGTCGCCCAACGCGACCAGCCGCCCGAACAACGTCCTGGCCGCGTCCTGGTGCGTGGCGGACAGACGCTCGTACACGTCGTCGGCCGTGCGGCTCAGCGCGCCTTCGAGCCCTCCGGCCGCCTGGAACGCCGCGACGGTCAACCGGTTCCCGCTGCGGCGTGCCCACACCTGCAGCAACACGTGCGACAGCAGCGGCAGCACACCGGGACGGCCGTGCGCGTGCGCCACGAGGTCGGCGACCAGCGCACTCTCCACCGAACACTGCGCGAACCGCGCTGGTTCGACGATCACACGACGCAGCTCGTTCGCACTCATCGGCCCGACCACCACCTGCGCCCGCGGCAACGCCTCCAGCAACCGGGGATGCGCCGAGCAGTGCGGGAAGAAGTCCGACCGCACGCCGAGCACCACCCGACAACGACTGCCCGGTGCGGTGGTGGCCGTGAGCAGGCCGGTGATGAACATCGAGCGCTCGTCCTCGTCCGAGCAGAGGGTGAACACCTCCTCGAACTGGTCCACCACGATCACCAGGTCCGCGGCCCGCCGAAGGGTGGCTCGACGCAGTCCCGACTCGTCCGAGCGCCAGTCCGCCGTCATCTCCTCGGGCGTGCTGCCGAGGAGCGGAGCGACGAGCGCGGCACACTTCTCGATCGGCGTGGCGCCGGGAGTGCAGACAACGACTTCCCGTCCGGCGGCCGACAACAGCGGCGCGAGCCCGGCGCCGAGAACAGACGACTTGCCGGAACCGGAAGCGCCGAACAACACCAGCAAGCGCTGATCATTCAGCTTGGCGAACATGTCGGCAACAACGCGCTCCCGGCCGAAGAACAGATTCGTGTCACCTGGACCGAACGCGCGCAAACCCAGATAAGGCGAATCGGCATCAGGTCGAGCGCGGATCACCGGCCGCGCATTCACCGCGATCGACACTTCGCGCCACCGACGTTCCCAGTCGGCCACATCCCCGCCGCACGCTCGTACGAACGCAATCGTCACCTCGAGACTGGGCAACCGTCGCCCACTTGCTGCCTCGGACAGCGTCGTCGCCGAGTAGTGCGCGTCCCCGCCCAGCCTCCGATACGACGGCCGCCCTGCGGCTTCCCGGAGAAGCCGCAGGTCAGCGGCGAACTCCACGAGCGGCGAACCATCCCGAACCAGTGGTTGTTCCCCACGTGGCACCTGATCCTCCCCAGATCACGCCCGCGCCGAAACGTTCCCCGTTGTCAGCCTGATGCTGTCAGGCGTTCAGCGCTCCGGCGCCTGACAACGTACCTCGTTAGAAATCTCCCATCGCGGAAAACCGCGAAAAGCCGAAACAAAGGGATTCACCGTGAAATTCTTCACTCACAAGCTGGTTGCCGCCGCGCTGGCCGTGCTCGGCACGATGGCGGTCACCGCCGGAACCGCCGAGGCCGCGGTCGGCTACGACCGGTGCCCGACCAACCACATGTGCGCGTTCGAGTGGCCGGAGGGGCAGGGTCCGTTCATCGAGATGCTCAGCGGAGTCGAGGACCTGGCTCACTGGAACGGCGGCATCCTGAACGACGCGATCACCTCCGGCTGGAACCGGTCCAAGTACCCCTTCTGCTTCTACGTGCACTCCCAGTACCGGGGCGACTCGTACCAGTCCAACCCCGGCACGAGTGGCTACTTCCCGCACAACGACGCGTACAGCTCGGTCCGCCGGGGCACCTGCTAGGCAGAGCAATATGGTGGGCTGACCACCTGGTCGGCCCACCACCGCGCCGATCGCTCAGCCGCCGAGGCCGACGCGCCGATGGTGAGGGCGTTTCAGCTCGGTCATACTGCCGGAGGAAACCGCTCAGCCCAGTACCGTTGTCCTGCAGATCTGCGGTGGCCGGGGAGGAATCGCTTGCCACACCAGCGACGGAGTGGCAGGTCATCGCGTGGTGCATGCCGCCTCGCGGCAGCATGGCGCGCCTGCGTGAGACGCGGCGGCTGCTGGATGTACTCGGCAGACACGTTGGTGACGGTGTGTCGGCTTGATCATGGGTGAGGTCTCCGGGTGCGGTGGTGATTGCGAAGTCAGTCACCACAGCCGGAGGCCTCGATGGGACACGCTGACGCCCGCTTGACCGTGCATGGACGCCTGGTCCTGGTTGAGCGGGTCGCCGCTGGCAGACCGGTCGCTCACGTGGCCAAGGAACTGGTGTCGCGCCAGTGCGCGCACCGCTGGGTCCGGCGGTTCCGTGACGAGGGCGCCACGGGCCGGGCCGACCGGTCGAGCAGGCCGCACCACGTCCCGGCTCGCACGCCGGCCGAGGCCGAGAATCGGGTGATCGCCGCACGGACGCGGCTGCAGTGCGGACCGCCGCGGATCAGGGCCGTCACCGGTGTGCCCGTTCGGACCGTGTCACGGGTGCTGGCCCGGCACGGCGTGCCGCGGCTGGCCGAGTGCGATCCGCTGACCGGGCACCGTGTTCACACCACCCGCCGCTACGAACACCGCGCGCCCGGTGATCTGCTGCACCTGGACGTCAAGAAGATCGGCAAGATCCCGCCCGGAGGCGGCTGGCGCGCTCACGGCCGTGGCCCCAAACCCCGCTCAGTGCGGGGCCTGGGCTACGACTACGTCCACGCCGCCGTCGATGACCACTCCCGGCTCGCCTACGCCGAAATCCACGACGACGAGAAGGACCGACCTGTGGGGGCTTCCTGCTCCGCGCCGCCGCGTGGTTCGCCGGGCAGGGCGTTCCACGCGTTCATCGCGTCCTGACCGACAACGCCAAGAACTACCCGATCTCCCGTGACTTCGCCGCCGCGGTAGCTGGGATCGGCGCCCGTCACAAGACCATCAAGCCGCATTGTCCCTGGCAGAACGGCAAGGCCGAGCGGTTCAACCGCACAAGGCTGGACGTATGTCGCTGTCGAATCGACGGATGAGGATGCCACACGGGGGTGGCTGCTTCCGGTGCCGATGATCTTGGCTCAGGTCACGGACCTGAGATGGTTCGAGCGGATCGATCCGGTCGGTGAGCACGCTGACCGCTGATCCACCGATCGCGCGCCGGCGATGTGCGGGGCACGATCCAGCCGACCCGGACGGTCAGCTCTTCAGCGCGTAGAACCGCATCGACGAGGTCGCCTGGAAACCGATCCGGGGGTAGACCGGCGCCCCGGCGGCCGTGGCGTGCAGCGTCGCACGGGTGATTCCGGTCGCGCGCCACGCCTCGTGCAACGCCTTGCGGGTCACCGCCTCGCCGTAGCCCCTGCGCTCCCACCCCGGATCAGTCGCGACCAGCACCACGAACAGCCGCCCGGCCGTCTCCACCGCCGCCGCACACGTCACCGGCACACCGTCCCGAAGACCCAGGTACGCGTGCACCTCGCTCTTCCACAGCGCCGAACCGGCGATGCCGTCACGTCCGTCCGCGAGTTCGAACCCGTACGCGCGTGAGTTGATGTCCGCGTACACCAGCAGTTGTTCGTCGGTGCTCACCCGCTCGAACGTCAGCTCCGGGTGAGAAGGCTCCGGGATCGGCAGCAGGTCTCCCGCCATCCCGGCACCGGGAAACGCGTACTCGAACCCGGCGCGGCCGGCCAGCAGATCGAGGTCGGCGACCTCCACCAGGTCCTCGAACACCCACAGGAAACCGGCGTTCTCCTTCGTGCGCATGACGTCCGCGGCTTCGGCGAAGCGCCGCGCGAGCAGGCCGGCGTCGATTCCGGGCTCGGTCAGTGTGACGCAGTTCCAGAACGGAAACCGGCAGTCCGCCCACCGCACCGCGACGCCGGGCAAGTCGCGCACGTCGGCGTTCGCGTCCCGATCCAGCACCATGGCGCGCCACCCCACGACGAGCTGCTCCACCGACTCCAACGCTTCCGCCAACTCCGCCACGTCCTGCTCCTGGTGAGAGATGAGACCAAGATCTACAGCCCGGAGCCTAGGGCCCACATGCTTGGCGAGCCTCGGCCGCTGTGGCATGTCCACGGTCCGATCGGCCGCTGCGCCGCCACAGTGCGCATCGAGACCCTGCCTCACGAGGCGCGGGGTCAGGGCTGCGGTGGGGGAATCGGCTTCTGCCTGCAGACGCTCACGCCGCAGATCGTCTCGTGCGCCGCACCCAGTGGACATCCCGCTCGGTCTCGTTCGAGTGGTCCCAGCAGTTCGGGCGGGTTCCGCTCGTGCTCGCCACGTCCAGTTCGCCGCCCTGGAAGAGCAGCAGGGCGCAAGCGGCGGTGGCGGCCTTGGTGGTGGAGTGGACGATCTGTGCCCATAAGTAGCGGAATCGTCCCGGCGCTCGCCTTCGGCCACGCCACGACCGGACTCCACCCGGTGCTGGTGGCTGCCGTCCCCTCGATGCCCGCCGTCGAGACACTCGACCAGTAGCTACCCGATCCCAGACGGGTCGCGGCCAGGATGCGGCCCGCAGGCGTACTGCCCGGCCACGCAAGTCCAACGCCGGCTGTCAGTGCTGACGAGTGTGGAGATGGCGAGCTCACGACCGGACTCGGAGCGTAGGACGGTGATGTGGCCGAGGACGCATCAGGTGTGGGTGGCGGTGATGAGTAGCAGCGGAGCCGATGTGCAGGTCCAACCGCGGAGGTTGCCCACCCCAGCGCCGCGGAGGTAGACAATGTGCAGCCTCTTTCTGTCTATTATGTACTCAAAGTAATCCACAGTGGAGCTTTCCGCGTAACGATCAGTGACGTTGTGTAGCTAGAGATCCACCGCCGCAAGGGGTTTCGCGGGTCTGGCGTGCCTGCGATCCGATTCGTGCGGCGGGCCGCGGGGTGATGATGTCGAAGAGGGTGAAGGGCAACCGCGTCTCTTGCACGGACGACTCGGGCTGCCCGGTCGTAGGTAGCTTCTAACCGGGAAGAGCTATTGCGCAGGCTCGAGCAGGGCCAAGAGGATCCGCTGCAGCTCGGTCCGATCGCGAGGCGCGATCCTCGCTAGTCTGCGGTCGAACTCGGTCGCGAGCGCTGCCAGTGCGCGGTCGCGCGCCGCCTCACCCTCGGCGGTCAGCGCGAGCCGGTGCCGGCGCAGGTCCGCGTCGTCGATCTCGCGTCGCATGAACCCCTTTGCGACGAGGCTGCGCACGTAGACCGTCACGCTCGCCTTGGGGATCATCAGCGTCGTCGCCAGCTCGGCCGGGTACGGCGACGCGGCCACCTCGGCGAGCACGAAGAACTCCTTCGTCTCGAGTCCGAGTGCGGCCAGCTCGGCGCTGCAGGCGTCCATCACGACGGTCAGCAGGCGATGGTTCAGCGTCCACAGCTGGGCGGCGTCAACCGACATGCAGGCCCTCTCCTCCAGGTGGTACGGTCTGGAACTAGTTTAGTCTTGTACTAACGCGTAGTTTGTACTGACTGGCTCTCGAGCAACATACGCGAAAGGTGCCATCAGATGCTCCGACACATCGCGATCCCGCGCGGGCCGATCGAGCTCGCGGCCGACATTCACCTGCCCGACGACATCGATACGTCCGCGCCGCTGCGCGCGGTGGTGCTCTCCACACCCGGCAGCAGCGTGAAGGAGCAGATCGGCGCGAACTACGCGTCCCGGCTCGCCGCCCGGGGCATCGCGGCGCTGGTGTTCGACCCCGCCCACCAGGGGCAAAGTGGTGGCGAACCCCGCGACCTCGAGGACCCGTACCGCCGGGGTGAGGACATCTCCTACGCGATCGACGCGCTCAGCACGATCCCCGGTATCGATCCGGAGCGCATCGGCGTCCTCGGCATCTGCGCCGGCGGCGGCTACGCGGTGCACACCGCCCGCACGGACCACCGCATCAGGGCGGTCGGCACGGTCGTTGCGAGCAACATCGGCTCGGCGTTCCGCAGCTTCCAGCCGGAGGGCCCGGTGACCGCGCTCGACGCCTTGGCCGGCGCGCGCACTGAGGAAACCCGCGCCGGTGAGCTGAGCCGTGTGAGCTGGCTGCCCGACACCTTGGATGATGCGGTCGCGGCCGGGCTGACCGATATCGACACGACCCAGGCGATCACGTTCTACCGCACGGAGCGGGGCAGGAACGAGCACTCGACGAACCGCCGCCTTTCCCGTAGCGACTCGCTGCTCCTGGGTTACGATGCGTTTCACCTGGTGGATCAGCTGATGACCCAGCCGCTGCAGGTCATTCTGGCAGGACGCATCGGCAACACCGGTTCCTACGAGAACGGCATGCAGCTCTGGAAACTGGCACCCAACCCGGTCGATCTCATGGTGATCGAGGGCGCCGGTCACTACGAGATGTACGACGAACCCGAGTACGTCGACGCTGCCGTCGATCGGCTCGCCGACTTCTACTCGGACAACCTGTAGGTCGGAAGTGGTGACCCATGACCCAGAAGAGCTCACTGAGCCCTTCCGCGTAACGGCTGTCGCTGTGGGTGATCATGTCGTGCGGTCGTGCTCGACGTGGAGGATCACGAGTGCCGCTGCGACGATGGCGCCGATCCTCCACGGGCACAAACTGACGTTGCGCAGCGCCTTAAAGGTGGTCTTGAGCAGGGAGTTTCCACGTTCACCGACCGCTCGTTTCCCATTGTGGGCCTTGCTGTGGGTCTTCTGTTCCTCGGTGAGTTCACCGCCCTTGGGTTTCTTGAACGCGACGGTGAGGGTGTCGGATTCGCCTTCGTAGCCCAGATCGCCGAGCGCGGGCAGGTCCTCGGTGATCCAGGTGGCCAGGGCGGGCAGGATGTCGGGATGCTCGCGCAGCGCGGTGGTGTCGTGCTCGCGACCGGGTCGCACGTCGGAGGTCCACAGTGGCCAGCCGTCGGGGGCGGTGATGACCTGGATGTTCCCGCCGTGGTTGGCATGCTTGCCCGACCACCAGGGATCCACTCCGCTGGTCGGGGAGGGGGTACGGCCGCGGTCGGTCTCGATCAGCGTGCCGTCGATGCCGATGTGGGAGTGGCCAGCCATCTTCGCCGCGAGCAGCGCCGATTCCAATGCCGGGGCGTGGGCGGCGAGGGTGTCGATGCCCTCGTGCAGGTAGTCGTAGGCCGTGTTCTTCAGAGGCGACGCCAGCGGCCTGGCCGACTACGCGCGGGCGGTGTCCGACCCGGCTGACCCCCGCTACGGCGACTTCCTGACACCCGATCAGACACGTGCCCGCTTCGGTCCCACACCGCAACGGATCGACGCGTTCACCGCCTCGCTGCGCGACACCGGTCTGTCGATCGACAAGGTCAGCTCTCGGGGCGTCGTCGTGCAGGGAACCGTGGCCCAGGCGGCCACCGCCTTCGGCACGCGGATCGCGAACTACTTCTTCCTGATGCAACCGTTTCGCGCGCCGATGGATCCGATCACCGTGCCCGCCGCTGTGGCAGCCGACGTTCTCGCCGTCACCGGGCTCACCTACGCCAAGCCCGGCAAGCCCACGCCGCCCAGCGGCACCACCGCGCGGGAGGGGACGCTCACGCCGGACATGGCCGCACGCCAAGCAGATGCGCCGACCAGTCCCTGTCCCGCTCACTTCGGTGACACTCCGGCCACCGACCTGCCCCCTGCCTACGGGCATCCCGTCCAATGGGCCCCGTGTGGCTACACGCCGAAGCAGGTGCGCGACGCCTACGGGATCACCGGCACCGGGCTCACCGGCAAAGGCGTGACCATCGGCATCGTCGGTACCATCCACGAGACCAACGCCCTGGCCGACGCGAACCGCTTCGCCGCGGCACACGGTGAGCCCACCTTCGCGCCAGGTCAGTTCACCGAGTACGTCGCACCCGGCGCCGACGCGACCGAAGTCAGCGGCGAGTTCGCCATGGACATCCAGGCCGCGCATGCGATGGCGCCGGACGCGAACATCGCCTACGTGGTCGGTTCCCAGGCCACGTGGGGAGACCGGGTGCTGGACGCGATCGCCACCATCGTGGACCAGCGCCTGGCGGATGTCGTGTCAGGCTCGCTCACCACCGGCTACACCCCCGGCACGGCGCCCGACGCGATCGCGGCGTACGAGCGACTGTTCCAGGAGGCGGCTGTCGAAGGCATCACGTTCACCTTCGCCAGCGGCGACTCGGGCGGTGGCCTCGTCGACGGTGTGAGGACCGTCGAATATCCGGCGTCCAGCCCCTGGGTCACCGCGGTGGGCGGCACCACCCTGGCCATCGGCCCGCAGAACAGGTACCTGTGGGAGATCGTCTGGGCGACCGAGCACACGGACCTGTCCGCGGACGGCACCCGCTGGGCACCCGAACCACCCGGCAACGAGGGAAAGGCGACCGGTGGCGGCACCAGCACCGTGTTCGGTCAACCCTTCTACCAACGCGACGTCGTACCCGCGGCCTTCGCCGGCACCCCACCGATGCGCACCGTCCCCGACGTCTCCGCCCTCGCCGACCCGGACCTCGGTCTGCTCGTCGGGCTGACCGGTCTGCACCTCGACGGCAACCTGCGCTACACCGAGGAAAACGGTGGCGGCACCAGCCTTTCCTCCCCGTTGTTCGCGGGCATCGAAGCCCTCCTCGTGCAGGTCCACGGTCCCCTCGGCTTCGCCAACCCGGCCCTCTACGCCCGCCAGCACAAGTTCCACCGCATCCACGACAACCCCGCGGGAACACCGGACACGATCGCGTACGCCATCAACCACCACGACAACGTCAGACTCGTCACCCCAGGCCAGTACGCGAACGCCAACCTCGAGTTCGCACCCGGCTACAACACGTCGACCGGCCTCGGCTCACCCACCCGCGAACTGATCGACTCGTTCCGGCCGAGGCCGTAGCGCCACCGCGTTCGACCACCCCGGTCCCCGCGCCGGCCGCTCCTGGACGACAGCCAGGTTCGGTCGGCGCTCGACCGAGGGCTTGACATGGCCGATCGGCCGGCTCTGCCTGCCCGTGGTGCTTGCCCTGGTGCTCGCCGTTCCCGTGCAGGCCGCCGCGGAGGAGTACCTGTGCCGCGGCTGGCTGATGCAGGCGATCTCCTCGCGGACCCGCGCCTGGTGGCCGGCCGCGCCGATCGGTACCACCGGATTCGTCCTGCTGCACGAGTACACCGACCCGCTCGCCATCGCCGATCTGGCCGTGTTCAGCGTCGCGATGTGCCGGCTCACCGCACGCACGGGAGACCTCGAGGCGGCCGTGGCGCTGCACGCGATGAACGACACCGTCGCGTTCCTCATCCTGGCGGTGCAAGGAAAGCCTGGTTCAGGTGGGCCGACGTGCCGGTGCCGCACCCTCCTGCCGAGCTGACACCGCCCCCGAACCCCTCGTGACACGGTCCCGGCCGGCGCTGTGCGCGGTAGGCGTTGTCGAGCCGTTCGCGGGTCTATGACGCGACCGGACGTTGATAGCGCAGGGCTTGGGTTGCGACCCGGGCCCCGAGGTGGCGTGCCGTGCTCGTGTCGGCGGTGTGGACGCCGTCCGGGCCTTGGTCGTTCCAGGTTTGGGCACCGGCGCCGAGGTAGAACCCGAGCCGGTTGTCGTCGTGTTCGCTGCTGGTGGTGGTGTTCCAGCCGGGCATCAGGCCCAGGCTGACCCAGTGCATGCCGTGTTGTGCGGCCAGCAGGGCCAGGTACTGCAGCGTGTGCAGC
>JASLAV010000536.1 GCA_030146905.1 Lentzea sp.
AGTCGAACCGGTTGGCATAATCAACGTCGACGTGATCCGCCGGTGGATGCGCGCGCTGGTTCGGAGGTCCGATGAACATCGGGGAGATCGCTCGGCGGGCCGGGGTGTCGCGCAGTACGGTGTCGTACGCGTTGAGCGGCAAGCGGACGGTGTCCGAGGCGACCCGTCGCCGCATCCAGGACGTGATCACCGAGCTCGACTTCCGGCCCAACGCCTCCGCGCGGGCGCTGGCCGAGGGGCGTACCCGCACCCTGGGTCTGGTCGTGCCGCCGGCGAGCAGGCGGTTGACGGCCGTCCAGCTGGATTTCGTGGCCAGCGTGGTCGACGCGGCGGCCGTGCACGACCTGGACGTGCTGCTCTCGCCCAGCGGTGGTGACCACGACCGGTCGTTCGAGCGCCTGCTGGGCGGTCGCCGGGTGGACGGTGTGGTCCTGATGGAGGTTCGCTTGGGGGACCAGCGAGTGGAGCGGTTGAGCAAGTCGGGGCTGCCCTTCGTGACGATCGGGCGGGTGCGGCACCCGGAGTCCACCTGGTGGGTGGACGTGGACTTCGAGGCGCTGGTCTCGCGGTGCGTGCACCACCTGGCCGACCTCGGGCACGAGCGGGTGGTGCTGATCAACCGGTCGCCGGAGCTGGTGACCTCCGGGTACGGGCCGGCGATGCGCGCCTCGGCGGGGTTCAGCGCCGCAGTCGGGGCGAGGGGCGTCGAAGGCACGGAGGTGGCGTGTGCCGACGACGCGCAGGCGGGTGAAGCGTGTGTGGAGGAGATCCTGCGGATCCCGGGCGTCACGGCGGCGGTGACGGTCAACGAGGCCGCGTTGACCGGGGTGCAGCGGGGTCTGCAGCGGGCGGGGCTGCGGATGCCGCAGGACTTCTCCCTGATCGGTGTGGTTGCCCAGCACCTGGCGGAGGACCTGCAGCCGCCGCTGACGGCGGCGGACGTCCCGGCGGTGGAGATGGGCAGGCAGGCGGTGGAGCTGTTGCAGGAGCGGATCGCGGTGCCGGACGCGGTGCCGAAGCACCGGTTGTTCGCGCCTCCGATCTCGTTGCGCGCCAGCACCGCTCCCCGCCCACGGGCCTGACGGTCAGCGGCGGCGCGCGACCGTGTCCCCTGCCAGCACCAGGTACGCGGCTGCGGTCCAGGTGTAGGCCCTGTCGCGCAGCCCCTCCCCGGTCAGCGCGTCGAAGTTCTCAGCGAATCCGGACTTCTCGCACACCGCGCGGAACCGGGCGCTGACGGAGTCGGCCAGCTCGGTGAACCCGCTGCGGCGCAGGCCGTCCTCGACCAGGACGGTGGCGGGCGCCCACACCGGGCCGCGCCAGTAGCCGTCGGCTTCGTAGTGCGGGGAGGCCGGGAGTTCGGTGGCCAGACCGGAGTGGACGAGGTGGCGCTCGACGCGGTCGGCGAGTCGCCGCTGCTGCTCGGGGCGCAGGTGTTCGCCGAGGACGACCGGCATGAGGTCCAGCAGGCTGTCGGTGGCGTGGCGGGCGCCGGTGGTGACGTCGCGGGCGGTGAACCGCTCGCCGTCCCACAGCTCGTCCAGCAACGCGTCCAGGACGTCGCCGGCGTTCTCCCGCCACCGCGACTCGCCTTCGCGGTCGCCCAGCTCGACGGCGAGGTCGGCGAGCTGGCGCAGCTGCACGACGAGGAACGCGGCCAGGTCGGCGCTCTCCACGAGGCGCCCGGCGTCGAAGGTGGTGGCGTTGTCCCAGCCGCTGTCGTTGCCGTGCTGGTAGTGGGGCAGGCGATGTCCGGCCGCCCTGCGGTGGTCGAGCCAGAACTGCGTCCAGGCGGCGAGTTTGCGGTAGGCGTCGGCGAGCTGGTCGCGGTCCAGCGGTCGTGGCAGGCGCCGTCGGAGCTGTCCCAGCGCCCAGCCGTGGATCGGGGGTTTGACGAAGTTGTGCAGGACCTCGGAGTGGGTGACCGAGTCCGGCAGCGCACCGCTGGCGTCCTGGTGGTCGAACGGCAGGAGGAACTGGTGCCACGCCAGGTCCGCGTCACCGGCGGCCAGTGCCAGTGCGTTGAAGCAGTGGTCCCAGCTCCAGACCTTGTTCATCCAGTGCTTCGACATCAGCACGGCCGGCCTTCCGACGAACCCCGACGGCGCGACGGTGGCCGACCACAGCACGTAGGCGGCGAGCTCCGCCGCGGGGGTGGAGCGGTCGCGCCACGGCGCGACGGCGTCGAGGAAGGCGGTGAACTGCCGGGAGCGGTCGTGCACCACCTCGTCGAACGACCTCGTCCGGTGGTAGGGCGCTGCGGAGGTCCGGTAGGTCTCCACCACCACTTCCCAGGCGCCCCGCTCGGCCGAGACCACGACGCCCCTGTCGTGGGTGCCGAGGGACTCCGCGCCGAAGGCTTCCACCGTTCCGGTGAGCGCGGTGACGCGGTAACGCCTGCCCGTCTCGTAGGAGGTGAACACGTGCCCGCCGGTCACCGGGTCGCGGTAGAAGTACGTGCCGCTGAACGGTGTCAGCGTTCGCTGCGACGCCGCCAGCCTCAGCGCGAGCGAGGTCCCGGTGATCCGGACGGCGTCCGGACCGTCGAACGCCAGGTCGATCCGTCCGCCGTCGTGGATCCACGACAGCACCGCGGGCGTGGCGGTGACCGCCGTGTCCACGCGGTGCCCGTCCAGCAGCGGCACGAGCGACAGCACGGCGTGCATGCCCGTGTGGTGCGAGACGAGGTGCAGGTCCTGCTCGACGCGCTTCTCCGCCACGACCGGCGAGACGTTCAGCCACGACCCGGCGCAGCTGAACGGGATCTCGGCGATCGGGAAGGAAGGTGCGATCGTCACGGTGGTCCTTTCGAGGGGAGTGGTGGTCATTCCTTGACCGCGCCCGCGGTGACGCCCGCGGCGACGAAGCGCTGGGCGATGACCAGCAACACCGCGGCGGGCACCGAGGCCACCACCGCCGTCGCCATGATGGCGTTCCACTCCTGGTTGTTGTTGCCGATGTACTTGAAGATGCCGAGGGTGACCGGCCGCAACGCGCCCCCGCCGTTCAGCGTGGAGGCGAAGACGAAGTCCGACCACGCCCACAGGAAGGTGAACAGCGCGGCGGTGACCATGCCGTTGCGGCTGACCGGCAGGACGACCGACACGAACGTGCGGAACGTGCCCGCGCCGTCGATCTTCGCGGCCTGGAGCAGTTCACCGGGGATGCCGGACATGAACGCGGTGAGGATCAGCACCGCGAACGGCACGGCGATGGTCGAGTCGGCGATCACCAGGCCCCACGCCTGGTTGATGATGCCGAGGTTGACGTAGGCCCCGTAGAAGCCCAGGGCCATGATGATGCCGGGGACCATCTGCGCGATCAGCAGCGCCAGGTCGAGCACTCCCCTGCCGCGCGGGCGCAGCTTGGCGAGGGCGAAGGCGGCCGGCGCGGCGACGGCCAGGGTCAGCACCACGGTGCCGAGGCCCACCCCCAGGCTGGTGCCCAGGTAGGGCAGTTGCTCGGCGAAGACCTTCCGGTAACCGTCGAACGTCGGGTTCAGCGGCACGAGGTCCGGCGGGTCCTTGCGCATCCGGTCGGCGGGGGTCAGCGAGACGTTGACCATCCAGTACACCGGAAACAGCATCAACGCGGTCAGAACGAGACCGATTCCGGTCTTCCACAGCGTCCGTCGACCGGTCATCGGGCCTCCTGCCTGCTGCGCAGCCGCAGGTGCACCAGGGCCGCGGCCAGCGCGAGCACGATGAGCAGGTTGCCCACCGCCGCTCCCTGGCCGAACCGGGGCACCGGGCTGCCGAACCCCAACTGGTAGGACCACGTCGCCAAGGTGGTGGACGCACCGCTGGGCCCGCCCCTGGTCATGATCCAGATGATGTCGAACACCTTGAGCGTGTAGACCAGCCCGAGCAGCAACGTGATCGCCGAGACGGGCCGCAGCAGCGGGAAGGTCACCGACCGGAACCGCTGCCAGCCGGTCGCACCGTCCAGCGCCGCGGCCTCGTAGACCTCGGGCGGGATGGCGCGCAGCCCGCTGTAGAGGATGACCAGGTTGAACGGCACCCCGATCCAGACGTTGGCGATGGTCACCGACACCAGCGACCAGTCCGGTGAGGTCAACCAGTTGACCTGGTCGAACCCCAGCGCCCCGAGCAGGGCGTTGACCACGCCCGACTCGCTGTTGAGCATCCACGCCCACGTGGACGCGGACACGATCAGCGGCAGCAGCCACGGCACCAGGAACAGCGCGCGCAACGTCGCCGACAGCGGGAAGTGGCGGTCGAAGAACACGGCCAGGGCAAGCCCGATCCCGTACTGGAACACCAGCGACCCGAAGGTGAACAGCAGCGTGTTGACCAGGGCGCGCGTGAACGTCGGATCACCGAACACCGTCGCGTAGTTGTCCATCCCGGCGAACGCCGCTCCGCCCTGGACGAACGACCGCACCGTGTAGAAGCGCAGGCTCA
>JASLAV010000568.1 GCA_030146905.1 Lentzea sp.
CTTGACTTCCTCAAGGAAGGCGACACCTGGCGGATCACGGTCATGCTGGCTGCGCTCGTCGGTCTCGCGTATTACGCCCACCAACTGTCCATGAAGCGCCACAACGAGGACACCGAGTGGCCGCCGTTGATATCCATGGAGCCGCACATCTTCCGGCGCGCCGCCGCCCGGCTGCACGAACGGCTGACGACGTGGCCGGAGTGGCGGCGCCCGCGGTCGCGGCTGCACCAGAACCAGGCCGTGGAGGTGTACCTCGCGCTGGCTCAGGTGCGGCTGGACCTGCTGGACCGCGCCACCGACACCTGGTCGCGCTGGCTGAAGTCACGACGTTCCGGCGCACCGGCGCTGGGCCTGGGCCTGGCGACGAGCGCCATCGCGTACCAGATCACCGCGCTCGTCCAGCTCAGTCCCGCTTCCCTACCGATGTACGTCTACAGCGGTGTGATCGTCGTCCTCGCGCCGGCACTGGCCCTGCTCGCGTCAGTGATCGAACACCGCACCGAACGCAGGCACCTGACCTGGCTGATCACCGAACTCACCGAGTGGCAGGCGAAGATCGGCCCAATGGTGTTCGAGCAGCCCGGTACGCGCTCACCCTGACCTGCTATCGCTTTCCTACCGCTCTTTCTGCTGAAAACGGCGGGCTGAAGCAGACTTCTTCGATGAATCCGGTTATGGAGCTGTCCGCCGCGCCGCCCGCACCTACGACGAGGCAAAAGGACATCGAGCTGATGTTCGGTGCCCTGGATCCGCAGGCCGAGCACGAGGTGCGATCGCCCGACTACGTGATGGAGGTACCGCAGTCTGGCGAACGCGTCCACAGCAGGGACAACATGCGCGTGATGCAGGAGGCCTTCTCGACACCACCGGAGATCACACTGAGATGGGCGCCCGGCGCCGGGCAATTCTGGACGGTCGAATGTGTCAACGACCACGGCGACAAGGTCTGGCCGGTTATCGCCGTATGGGAGCTGGACCAAGACGGCCGGTTCCTGCGCGACACCCAGTACTACAACCAGGAACTCGGTCCGCCCGCGTGGCGCGGCCAGCGGGTGGAGCTAGCCCGACTCGTCGCTCGTCGAGTGCGCGGTGCCCACCGGTTTCGACTCGGGTGATCCGCGTTGCCGCAGGTACACGCTGAGGATCGCCATCGACGCGATCGCGAGGAACTCGGACTGCCAGTTCTGCAGCGACCGGCTCCAGAAGTCGGCGCTGAAGAAGTACTCGACCAGCCCGGTCTTCTCGGCCAGCGGATCGGAGTTGTTGGCGTACCAGCCCGCGATCCACTGCATCGTCCACGAGAACAGGAACAGGGCCAGCATCACGAGGCCGAGCGACTTCGAGAACACGGCGGTGCGCCAGCCACCAGTACGCGCCCACTGCGGCGACGACTCGTCCGCGTGCCGGCCGACCCGCTGTTCCTCGTCGCTCTCGAGGCCGGCCTTGCCCGCCGGTTTCGACTCCGGCGAGCCCTTCTGGATCAGCCAGACGGTGGCCGTGACGTACAGGAAGAACTGCAGGTACTCCGACTGCCAGTTCTCCACGACGTCGACCAGGAAGTCGGCGGAAAACAGGTACGACCCCAGGGTCAGCAACGGCTGACCCAACGCGGCCTGACGCTCGTTGTAGTCGGCGTGGCCGGCGAAGAGCTGGCCGACCAGCGCCGCGAGGAAAAGTCCGAAGAAGACGAGCGTCAGGCTGTGCTCGCGCAGGAATCTCCTCATGGAAGCGGATGCCCTGCGCCCCAACGGCTAAACATCGAGAAGCGGCACGACCTCCTTGACCCAGAACTCGAAGAACTCCTCCTGGTTGGTGCCGATCTGCTGGACGTAGACCTCGTCGAACCCGGCCTCGGCGAACTCCCTGACCTTGGCCGCGTACTGCTCGGGATCGGGTCCGCACGGCATGGAGTCGCGGATCATCTCCGGCGTGACGAGCTCGGAGGCCTGCTCGAAGTGCTTGGGCGTCGGCAGCACCTGGGCCAGCTCACCGGGCAGGCCGTCGTTCGGCCACAACCGGTGCGCGGTCTTGACGGCGTCCTCCTCGGACTTGGCGTAGCAGACCTTCAGGCCGCTCTGCGCCGGTCCGCGACCGCCCTCCGCGCGGTACTTCTCCACCAGCTCACCGGCGGGGCCGACGCTGACGTAGCCGTCGCCGCAGCGGGCGGCCAGCTTCACGGCCTTGGGGCCGAACGCGGAGACGTAGATCGGCACCGGGCGTTCCGGCACGGTGTAGATGCGGGCGTTCTCGACGGTGTAGTGCTTGCCGTGGTGCGTGACCTCGTCGCCCTGGTGCAGCGTGCGGATGAGGCCGATCGCCTCCTCCAGCATCTCCAGCCGCACGTCGGCGGACGGCCAGTGGTCGCCCAGCACGTGCTCGTTGAGCGCCTCGCCGCTGCCGACGCCGAGCACGAAACGCCCCTCGGTCTGCACCGCCGCGGTGGCAGCGGCCTGGGCGATGACCGCCGGGTGGATGCGGACGGTCGGGCAGGTCACGGCCGTGGTGATGGGCAGCGTCACGCGCTCGGACAGCGCGCCGATCGTGCCCCACACGAACGGAGACTGGCCCTGTTCGTCGTTCCACGGGTGGTAGTGGTCCGAGATCCACAGCGACTCGAAACCGTTGTCCTCGGCCATCTTCGCGTGCCTGACCAGGTCGCGCGGGCCGTGTTCTTCTGACGAGAGGAAGTAGCCGAGTTTCACGGGAGGAACTCCTGGATCTTGGTCTTCACACCGCGGCGCACCAGGTCCCAGGCATCGGGATCGCCCCGCAGCACTGCTTCGGTCATGTCCTTGATCTGGTCGAACGTCGCGTGCGGCGGGATGGGCGGCACGTTCGGGTCGCAGTGCACGTCGAGCACGGTCGAACCCTCGAACGCGAGCGCGGTCTCCCACGCCGTGCCGAGCTGGTTCGGGTCGTTCACCTCGATGCCCTGCAGGCCGATCGAACGCGCATACGCCGCGTACGACACGTCGGGGAGCGTCTGCGACTCCTCGAACTTGGGTGCACCTCCCATCGCGCGCAGCTCCCACGTGACCTGGTTCAGGTCGTTGTTGTGGAAGACGCAGACCACGCAACGGATGCCGTAATGCCGCAGCGTCAGCAACTCCGCCATGCCGTTCATCTGCATCGCGCCGTCACCGACCAGTGCGATCAACGGGCGGTTCGGCTGCGCGAAGGCGGCGCCCAGCGCGTACGGCACGGCGCAGCCCATCGTGGCCAGCGTGCCGGAGAGCGAGGACCGCACCCCACCGCGGATCTTGAGCAGTCGCGCGTACCAGTTCGTCGCCGAACCGGAGTCCGCGGTGACGATGGCGTTGGCGGGCAGGCGTTTCGACAGCTCGGAGACGATCCGCATCGGGTTGACGGGGTCGGCGGGCACCTGCGCCTGCCGTTCCATCACCTCCCACCAGCGCTCGACGTCCGACTCGATCTTTTCGCGCCACGAGCGGTCGGTCTTGCGCTCCAGCAACGGGATCAGCGCCCGCAGCGTCTCGCGCGCGTCGCCGACGAGGTTGACCTCGGTCGGGTAGCGCATGCCGATGGCACGGCCGTCGACGTCGATCTGCACTCCCCTGGCAGCACCGAACTTCGGCAGGAACTGCGAGTACGGGAAGTTCGACCCGACGATCAGCAGCCGGTCGCAGTCGCGCATCATCTCGTACGACGGCCTGGTGCCCAGGATCCCGATCGACCCCGTCACGTACGGCAGGTCGTCGGGCAGGACGTCCTTGCCCAGCAACGCCTTCGCGACACCGGC
>JASLAV010000606.1 GCA_030146905.1 Lentzea sp.
GCAGCTCTGAGGACCACTGGGCGGCCAGCGCCAGTGGCGTGAACGCGTCGGTGCCGGTCGTCTCGGCCGACCACACGTCCGTGTAGCCGAGGCCGGCGAGCTCCGACACGAGCGCGCGGTGCTCCAGCACCGGCACGCCGAGCAGCGGCAGCGTGATTCCCCAACGAGCCATGAACGCCTCCAGGTCAGCGACTGGAGGCCACCCTACCGACCGGTCGGTATGTCGTACAACTCCTCCTCTACTTCTTCCTCGCCACGGTCAGGCCGTCCGCGATCGGCACCAGCACCGACTCCACGCGCTGGTCGTTCAGCACGTACGTGTTGAACGCGTCGATCGCGGCGGCGTTGCCCTCCGGCTGTTCGTCCGCCGCCTCGCCGTAGTACAGCGTGTTGTCCGCGAGCAGCAGACCGCCTTGGCGGACGCGCGGCACCAGCAGCTCCCAGTAGTGGACGTAGCCGACCTTGTCCGCGTCGATGAACACCAGGTCGACGACCGGTTCCTCCGGCAGTTCCGCCAGCGTCCCGGCGGCGGTGCCGATGCGGAGGTCGATCCTGTCGCGCACGCCGGCCGACTGCCACGCCTCCTCGGCGATCACGGCCCACTCGGAGGAGACGTCGCAGGTGATGACCCTGCCGTACGGGGGCAGTGCCAGCGCCAGCGCCAGCGTGGAGTACCCGGTGTAGGTGCCGACCTCGACCACGGTCTGCGCTCCCGTGAGCTTGACCAGCAGGGACAGCAGCACCGCCTGCTCGTGCGGGATCTGCATCTCCGCCGAGTCGCCCAGCTCGGCGGTGCGGGCGATCAGCTTCTCCTGGACGGCGGTGGGCTGGCCCGCCTGCTTGCGCACGTAGCGGTAGATCTGCGGCGTCATGACCACGGTCTTGAAATCGTTCACGCGCGGCCTTCTCTCATAGTCGGGTGAGGAATGTTCTGAGTGTGTCCCGGTGCTCAGGCCGCAGTGGGTGTTCCGAGAGGTCCTGGTCGACAGCGGACAAGACGGCCGCGCGGTGCGCTTCGTAGCGGCTCACGCACACGTTCTCCCGGCTGACCAAGAAGAACTCGTCGAACCGCGCGCGCTCGGCATCAGTGGTGGACACGCGCGTCCGTCCCGATTCACGGAGCAAGGACTGGCCGTCGGGCACCAGTTTGCGCATGACCTCGATGTGCGCCAGCAGATTCGCCTTGCTCGCGGCGGAAAGCGGTTCGGCCCGCACCGCTCCCAGTGCGGCGCGGGCCCTGCGCAGCAATCCGGGCAGCGGTTCGTAGTCACGCGCCCACCGCCCGCTGAACGCCGGGTCGAACGTCGCCATCATCGGCCTGATGACGCCCTCGTACACCTCACGGGAACAGCTGCCCGAATAGGCGAGCATCACCGAGTACACGTCGTATCCCAGTGCGGCGAGACGGACCAGCTCCGAATCGGGCTCGCGTATCAGCCGATCGAGTGAAGCCTTCAGGAACCTCCACACGAGAAAAGCGCCTTGGTGTCCCAGGAACCACCGGTGCACGGCGTGCTCGACCGGGTCGTCCGGGGCGCTGATGTCGATCGGGATCTGGTAGCAGCCGTTCGCGCACGGGATCAGTTCCACCCCCGGCATCGGCAGGCGCAGGACGGGCAGGTCGACCCAGGTGTGCCCCCACGCGAGAAGGCAGGAAGGAGCACTCATCGCTTACCCTCCACCTCGGACGCAACGGTGTCGAGCAGGTCGGCGACGCGGGCGAGCGCGGTGTCGAGCGGCCGGTCCTCCACGATCGGCGGTACCTCGTCGGCCATCCGGTCGAACACCGCCGCGAGCCGGGGCGCCCGCGGTCGGCGGGCACCGACGTGCACGGCTTGGCGCAACGCGATCGCGAGTCCTGCGTGCAGGTAGCGCAGGAGCCGGGACTGGTCGAGCGCGGTGAAGGCGGCCTGGGTGCCGAACGGGACGACGTCCTGGTTGTGCAGGTTCGTCGGCAGGCTCTGCACCGAGGCCGGCGCGGCGGCACGGCGCATCGCGGCGACGGTGGCGGTCGCGCCGATCTGCACGCCCTGCAGCGCGTGGTGCTGACCGGGCAGCGGGCTGAGCATCGGCGGCAACCCACCGGTGCGGCGGGGGTCCACCAGCAGGTCGAGCTGGCGTTCGGCCAGGTTGCCCAGCTGCACCAGCGCGATGTTGAGCTGGTCGGCCGCGAAAGCGCTGGGCTGGCCGAAGAAGTTGCCGCCGTGCACGACCTCCCCCGTCTCCGGGAAGAACAACGGGTTGTCGCTCACGCCGTTGAGGTCGCGGCGCACCACCTCGTCCGCCTGCCGGATGTTCGTCGCGGCGGCGCCGATCAGCTGTGGCGTGCAACGGATGCTGTAGGCCTCCTGCAACGGCCGTTCGCCCGAGGGCGTGCTGCCGGAGAGCCACGTCCGCAGCGCGGCGCCGGTGTCCGACACGTCCGGGTGCCCGAACGCGGCCAGCAGTCCAACCGAGGTGTACTCGGTGCCGCAGCCCAGGACGTCGACCATCAGAGCGGACAGCAACTCCGCCGTGCGCCGCGCGCGAACCGCCTGCGCCACAGCGAGTCCGAGCGCCGCCGCCGTCACCGAGATGCCGTTGACCAGCGCGAGCGCGTCGCGCCCGTCGAGCACGACCCTGCGCAGACCGGCGAGTTCGAGCGCTTCCCCGGCGGGCATGAGCCGCCCTTCGAAGAAGGCGTTCCCGTTGCCGCGCAGGGCGTGGGCGACGTAGGCGAGCGGCTGGAGGTCGCCACTGGCGCCAACGGAGCCGAGCCGTGGCACGGCAGGCGCGAACCCGGTGTCCAGCATGGCGATCAACGACTCCACGACCTGCTCGGACACCCCGGACCTCCCCTGCGCCAACGAGAACAGCCGTGCCAGCACGGCGGCGCGGGCGACGGCGGGCGGTAACAGCTCACCGTGGCCGACGATGTGGTGGATGATCGTGTTGTCGCTCTGGTCCGCGCTGTCCGCGCGGCCCTCGAACTCGACGAGCGGACCGAAACCCGTTGTCACTCCGTAGACCGCGCGCCCGGACGCGCTGACTTCGAGCACGAATTCACGACAACGCGCGATCCGTTCCCGTACAGACTCCGAAAGGGTGATGTGCAACGGATTTCGGGCGAGTTCGAGATGTGCCGGTTCGAGAGCGGCTGCCAAGTTCACGGCAGCGGGGGAAGTTCCGACAGGCATGATGCCTCCTGACGACTGGGGGCCACTCGCGACGATCCCCGTTGACCAGTCGGCGAGGAAGGGTCTTATGTACGCACTCCCAAAAGAAATATCTTGTTCTCGTGCATGCGCACGGCGGAATTCGTTGCCCGTTGACAGAGATTCCGCCCACCGGCTGCTCCACCGGTGTGAACCTGGGCGGAAATGCTTGCCTCAGGCCGGATCGCCCTTGAGCAAGCGGCGCAGAACCTTGCCGGACACGGATTTCGGGATCTCGGCCACGAACTCGACCCTGCGCACCTTCTTGAAGGACGCCACCTCGGCCTCCACGAACGCCATCAGCTCTTCCGCCGTGACGTCCCCGTGCTTCACCACGAATGCCTTGGGCACCTCGCCGCCGGCCCGATCGGGCACGCCGACCACCGCCGCGTCGCTCACCGCGGGATGCCTGCGCAACACGTCCTCCAGCTCCGCGGGCGCGACCTGGTACCCCTTGTACTTGATCATTTCCTTGATGCGGTCGACGACGAAGAACCTGCCGTCGCGCACCCGCACGAGGTCTCCGGTGCGCAACCACCCGTCCACGAACGCCTGCCGCGTGGCCTCCTCGTCGCCGAGGTAGCCGTCCATCACCTGCGGGCCGCGGACGAGCATCTCGCCGACGTCCGCGTCGGTGGTGGTGCCGGGTTCGACGATCCGCGCCTCGGTGCCGGGACAGAGGACGCCGACACTCGTGGGATCGCCGTCGAGGTCGTCGTCGAACGTCTGGTGCGTGCCGCCGGCCTCGGTCAGCCCGTAGCCCTGCCGCACGGGTGCCCCGAGCTTGCGTTCGGCCTCCCGCCGGATCGCGTCGTCGAGCGGTGCGGCACCGCAGAGGACGAGCTT
>JASLAV010000621.1 GCA_030146905.1 Lentzea sp.
GCCAGCACGGTCGACAGGGCGCGCAGCGCGTTGGCCTCGGCCAGCATTCCGGCGCGTCCCGCGACCAGTTCCTGCAACGCGGTCTGCAGGGCGGAGACGCCGGAACGTTCGCGGAGCATGGACGCCGCGTCCGGGTTCGGCGCCTGGGCCGCCATGTCGAACATGCGCGACGACACCGGGTGGAAGGTCGCGTCGGCGAAGCGCGGGGCGTGTTCGGCCAGCAGCGCGCGGTCTGCGTCGAGGACCTGGCGCCAGCCGCGGTACTGGTCGGTCTTGGTCAGGGCGAAGACGACGGTCTCGACGCGGTCGCCCACGCGCTTGAGGAAGTCGAGCTCGCCGCGCGTGAACGGGGACGAGGCGTCGACGACGAAGACCAGCGCGGTCGCCGAGGTGACGGCTTCCAGCGCCAGCTCGCCGTGCACCGAGTCCAGACCGCCGACACCAGGAGTGTCCACAATGGACATCCGTTCCAGCAGCGGGATCGGGGCGTCGACCTCGACGTAGCGCGGGGGCAGCTCGCCCTCCGGCAGCTCGTGGGCGGCGGAGACCCAGTTGATCAGCGCGGGCAGCGGGAAGCCGACGGGCGCGAGCATGCCGGGGTAGCAGGCGCGGGCCGCCCAGGACGGGCCGTGCTGGAAGACCAGGTAGGTCGAGGTGGCGACGTCGGCGTCGACCGGCGACAGGCCCGGGGTGGCCAGCAGAGCGTTGACCAGCGAGGACTTGCCGCGGTTCGTCTCACCGACGATCACGACCGACGACACCTCGGGGATCGCGCGGCGGGTGACCCAGTCGGCCATGGACGGGTCGAGCTCGCGCACGAGTGAGGTGAGACGTTCGCGCGTCTGCCGGACCGTCTGCGAGAGGTTGCTCATCGGGACGTGTAGACCGTTACGATCGGAGCCCGCAGAATGCGCCCGCGGTCGCAGAAGCCGGGCACCTCGGTCTCGGCGACCAGGCCCTGCAACGACAGGTCGTCCGTCGGCACGGTGCCGCCCGCCTCGTGCCGCGACGGGTCGAAGCGCTGCCCGTCGGCCCTCACCGCGACGACTCCTATGGTCGACAGCCCTTCCTCGATGCGTGCGACCACGCCGGCACTGGCGCGGTCCAGCGCGTACAGGCACAGCTGGACCAGCGCGCGGCGCTCGGCCAGCGCCTGGTCGAGCAGCTCATCGGCAATGGTCTCCACACCGTCATCCGACGCCAGATCTGACGGATCGGTTCCGTTCACGCTCATCGGTGCCCCCCAGCACGTAGTCGCTGCCAAATGAGGAAATACGCCCTGTGGACGACGTGCGCCACCCGAGCCTGCGCCGGCGTCGCGCCGAAGGAGGCGAACGAACGCCACCAGCCGGCACGTTCCAGCGCGTAGGCCACCAGCTCCTGACGCGGACGCCCCGCCAGGCCCAGCTGACCGGCCACGTCCGGGGTGCTGCCGACGCGCAGCACCTCCTCCGTGAGGTCGTCCGGCAGCGCGACGGCGCCGGACGAGACCAGCGTCAGCGCCTCCAGCAGCCGCAGCTGGTGCGCTTCCGGCCTGGCCAGCAGGAGCTCGATCGCGTCGTGCACGCGCTGCCGTTCGCCGGAGTCGCCGGAGGCCAGCGACGTGACCGACGCCAGCGCGGCCGCCGCCTTGATCCCGTCCGCCCGCGCGCGGAACACCGCGTCCAGTCGTCCCCGGACGGCGGCGAACCCGGAAGCGTCGAACAACACGCGCCGCAACGCACCCGCCGTCAGCCCCGGTTCGGCGTCCAGGGCCTGGAGGGCGCGGCCGATGCCGTAGAGGTCGAGCTTCTCCAGCAACCGCGAGCGCACACCCGCCGCGACGTCGCACTCCCACGACGTGAAGAGGTCGCCGGACATCAGCATCATCGTTCGGGTGTCCGCGTCCAGGGCCGCGAGCTGACGCAACGCCTCCGCGTCCGCGGAGGTGAACTCGCCGGTCTCCGCCGACTCGGCGAGGAGGCTGATCACCGGCAGCACGTCGGCGACCCGCGGCTTGAGCAGCTGCGCCTGTTTCCCGGCGAGGATCTCCGCTGCCCGCCAGACGTCGCCGTCCGAGCCCTCGACGGTTTCCGGCGCCACGGCGTCGACCTTGTTCAACGCGGCGATGGCGTTGACGGGCCCGGCTTCACGGGACGCGGTCGCGGCGGTGAAGGCGGCGATGGTCGAGTGGTCGTCCGCGCGCACGCCCTGCGTCACCACGTAGAGAACGGCCTCGGCACCGGCGACGGCATTGCGCGACACGGGGTCGAGCAGTTCCTCGGTGCGTGCGACCGAAGCCGCGTCCAGCGAACCGAGCCCGGGCGTGTCGATGACGGTGAAGTCGCGCAGCACCGCGTTCGTCAGATACGCCTCGATGTGCGAGATGCCTTCCACGCCCAGAGACGCGGGGATCATGCCGTTCGCGTCGAACGGCAGCACCTGCCGCCGTCCGTCCTGGAGCACCACTTCGATGCGGTCGACGGTTCCGTACTGGTAGCGCGTGACGAGCCGGGTGCACTCACCGATGTCCGTGGGCGCCACCCGCCGGCCGATCAACGCGTTGACGAGCGTCGACTTCCCCGACTTGATCCGTCCCGCCACCGCGACCTGCAAGGGTGCGTGCAAACGGCGCAGCACCTCCTGGAAACCGGCGGCCGTCCGCTGGGAGACCTGCGGTTGCAGGGCCAGGCACAGCTGGGCCACCGCCGCACACAGCGGACCGGCCAGTTGTTGTCCCTGCAACGCCGTCACGGCCACAGATCGTGCCACGGTTTGTGGCCGTGTGTGCGCGGGTAGCCACCGTGCATGGGTGACAGCTACGTGACGTTCCTAGTGCTGGGGATCGTCCTGGTCGTGGTCGACGGCCAGCTGATCTACCACAGCGGCAAGGGCTACCTACGACGCGCCTCGTACGACGAGGACCAGGCCGGCAGCATGATGAAGCTGACGGCCGTCCTGTTCCACCTCGTCGTGCTCGGCTTGCTGGCGCTGGTGTCGACCATCGACATCCGCACCGGCGACAGTGTGAAAGACGTGGTCGTGAAGCTGGGCATCGTGCTGCTGCTGCTGGCACTGGCTCACGGCGCGACGATGGCGATCCTCTCGAGGATCCGTGATCGTCAGATGCAGCAGCAGCTCGCGGACCAGATGGCCGAGGAGCACCGCATCTACGAGGAACGGCAAGAGGAACGCCAGGCCCACATCGGCGAACCGCGACCCGCGCCCAAGATCGAGTCGCCTTACTCACCCAAGTAATGGGCTCGCACGGCGTTCAGTGCCTCCCCCTCACTGGCGCCGAGTGACCGAGCGATGGCGACGAACTCCGCCGCAGCGGCGGAGAGCGGGTCCGGTGCATGCGAAGGCAGGGCAGCCACCACGGTGCCCTGCCTTCGTCCTGTCGTGAGCACGCCTTCCGTCTCCAGCTCCCGGTACGCCCGCGCGACGGTGCCGGCGGCGAGCCCGAGATCGGCGGCGAGCTGCCGGATGGTCGGCAACCGGGCACCGACCGGCAGCACACCACCGCTGATCAACCGCACGAGCTGGTCCCTGACCTGACGCCAGGGCGCGACGCCGTTCTCGACGTCGACGACGATTCTCGGAGCACTCACCGCGACAGTGCCCCCGCGGGCGGCTTGGTGTGCGCCATCGCGATCCACGCCAGGATGCCGATGAACCCGGGCCAGCCGGGAACCAGCACACCGGCCACCGCCGCACCGAGTCCCGCCGACACGTGCACGCTGCGGGTGCGCAACGCCATGTCGACGACCTGGTCACCGTTCGCGGGCCGCGCGACAGCCGCCCAGATGATCGCCACCACGGCCACCGCCGACAACGCCAGCAGTCCCGTGCGAAGCCAGTTCTGCGACATCCCCAGGTAGACCGCCGCACCCGCCACGAAGACGGCGTACGAGCCCAGGACGTACCGGGACCCGATCTCACGCAGCCCGCGCGGTGCGAGAGTGGCTTCACGCCGGGCGCGCCGAGGCGGTCGCAACGCCAGCAGCTCGGCGAACAGGGTGCCCGCCAGCACGGTCACCAGGATGTCGCTGTTGCCGTCGCCCAGCGGGGTGAAGTACCCGATCGCCGGGTAGAGCCACGGGTACAGCAGGCGCCGGCGCTTCAGGTACCGGACGGCGTCCTGCACCTGCGACTCGGAGGGATCGGGCACCTCCCACTTCTTCAACAAGCGCCTGCCGTTCGCGGCGGTCGGCCACAACAGCACGAGCAGCACCAGCCCGACGAACACGAAGACGACCACCGCGGTCACGCGATCACTCATGCAGCCCCCCGACTTTGTACCAACCCCTCGACACAATAACTCACACTGAAGTCGTAGGCGAGGTCAGCCCGTGGCGCGACGCGCGGAAGTTCGATCCGCACCTAATCTTGTCCGGTGCGGAGGTTCAGCCTGTGGATGAAGGCTCACCCGGCGTTCGGGGACTCCCTGATCGCCGGGCTGCTGCTGCTCTTCGACCTGGGCGTCGCGGCCACAGCGGTCGACCGGGGTCTGTCGTTCTCCGCCTTCCTGGCCGTGACCCTGCTGATGCTCGGCCCGCTCCCGTTCCGGCGCTACCACCCGCTCGGCTCCAGCTACCTGATCCTCGCCGGCGGGTTCCTGCAACTCTTCACGCACGGCGGCAGCGACGGCCTGCCGATACGGATGTCCGACTTCGCGCTGGCCA
Source organism: Lentzea sp. (assembly GCA_030146905.1). The sequence continues at coordinate 4,665 of JASLAV010000621.1, forward strand.
TAGCCCTCTACACGCTGGTCGCGTACGCGGGCCGCAAGGTGGCGCTGATCTACTCGGCCTGGCTGCTGGCGGGAACCCTGCTCTGGGCGATCTTCCAGATGGGCAACATCGAGGCGGTCTTCCTGTCGTTCCTGGTCTTCGTGATCTTCGGCTTCAGCTGGGCGATGGGCGAGTTCATCGGCGCCCGCCGCGCCTACCACAGCGAGATGGAACAACGCCTCAAACTGCTGGAGACCGAACGCGACCAGCAGGCCAAGCTGGCGGTCGGCGAGGAACGCTCCCGCATAGCCCGCGAACTGCACGACGTGGTGGCCCACGCGGTGAGCGTGATGATCGTCCACGCGGACGGCGCCGCCTACACCATCAGATCCAAGCCGGACATGGCGGAGAACGCGGTCCGCACGATCGCGGAAACCGGCCGCCTGGCCCTGACGGAGATGCGCCGCCTCCTGGGCGTCCTCCGCAGCGAGGACTCGGAAACCCAGTGGGCCCCACAACCAGACGCACGAGGCGTCGTGGAACTGGCCGAGAACACGAGAGCAGCCGGCGTCCCGGTCCGCCTGGAGATCAGCGGAGACGTGGACGACCTCCCGGCGGGCGTGGGCCTGAGCATCTACAGAATCGTGCAGGAAGCGCTGACCAACACCATCAAACACGCCGGAGCAGGCTCGACGGCACTGGTGCGCCTCGCCAGAACACCGGAAGAACTGAGGCTGGAAGTGGTGGACAACGGCTTCGGCACCCCCCACGACGTGGTCAAGGTCTCCGGCGGCAACGGCCTGATAGGCATGAGGGAAAGGGCAGCAGTGCTGGGCGGAGAGTTCGAGGCAGGTCCCAACCCGGGCGGCGGCTGGCGAGTCCGCGCGACATTCCCACTAGCCGCATAGGGTGATCGAGTGATTCGGGTGCTGCTGGTCGACGACCAGGAACTCATGCGCATGGGCTTCCGCATGGTGCTGGGAGCGCAAGAGGACATCGACGTCATCGGCGAAGCCGCCGACGGCCTGGACGCAGTGCACATGGCGGACAAACTGCGCCCGGACGTGGTCCTGATGGACGTCCGGATGCCGGTGCTGGACGGCGTGGAGGCAACCAAGCGCATAGCCGAGGCGAACACGGCCAAGGTCCTGGTGATGACCACCTTCGACATGGACGAGTACGCCCTGTCGGCCCTGCGCAACGGCGCAAGCGGCTTCCTGCTGAAGGACACCCCACCCTCGGACCTGGTCTCCGCGCTCCGCGCAGTCGCCTCCGGCGACGCGGTGGTCTCGCCATCGGTGACCAAGCGCCTGCTGGGCCGCTTCCTGGGAGACGGCGGCGGCGAACTGCGCGACGCCACAGTGCTGGACGTGCTGACAGAGCGCGAACGCGAGGTGCTGGTCCTGATCGCGAAGGGCCTCTCGAACACGGAGCTGGCCCGCAAGCTCTTCCTGTCGGAAGCCACGGTGAAAACCCACGTGGGCAGAATCCTGGCAAAGCTGGAACTGCGAGACCGAGTACAAGCAGTAGTGCTGGCCTACGAAACGGGCCTGGTCCGCCCAGGCGACGCCTGACAAAGCAGCACACGCGAAGGCGAAGCCGAGCCCGCCCGCTTTTCACAAAGCCGTGGGTGGGGTGGTCCCGTCGCGAGCAGTGCTGATGCGTTTTGCCGCGCCGAACGCAACAAACCAACGCAACAGCAAGCCGCCCAAAGCAACAGGCGTGCCATCATCCCGCGTGCGGCGCTGGCCGGTCCTTGATCAGCTGACGGGGTCCGGGGCGGAGCCCCGCTCAGTAAACCGACCCAACCTCACCGGTACTTCAACGGATCAGCCTCAACAGCGACGCCAGCCATCCGGGGCTTGACCACCTCGTCGGACCACCGCCCCCAATCAGGCGATGACCCGTCGACATCGGTGAACCCGTACTCCCGCATCAACCGCCAGGAAGACAAACACTCCCCGGCAAACCGCCCCCGCTGATCATCCCCAGCCAGACAAGCAATCCCCCGCCCAACATAATGGGGCGTCTCGGACAAGGCATAATCCGGAACCTCGGAAACAGCATCCCGCCAGTTGTCCTCAGTAACCCCAAACCCCTCCAACATCTGCTCAGACCGCAAAAACCCAGGCGTGACAGAAAGAGCAGTGACATGGGGAAAATCGCGAAGATCCTTGGCAAGAACCTCCCCGAACCGCCGAACGGCAGACTTGACAGCGTCGTAGAAGAGATTGACGAAGTAAGCCTCCCCGTCCTTCCCATCGGTAACCTCAACCACAAGACCGGAAGAAGACCGGAGAACCAACGGCATCAACCGGTGCAACGCGACAAGATGCGTCTCAACCCCATTGCGGAACATCCGCAACTGCCGCTCGAGATCGTGCTCCCAGAACTTCCCCCACTCGACGAGGTTCTCCCCACCCCAGGCGTTGTCGACGAGAACGTCGATCCGATCACCGACCACAGCGGCGAAAGCGTCCACATCGGACGGAACGGTGAAGTCGCACCGAACCGCGACCCCACGCCCGCCGGCCGCGTCCACCAGCTCGGCCGTCTCCTCGATCGTCTCGGCCCGGCCGACCTCCGACTGCCGGGAACGAGTGGTCCGCCCACCCACGAACACGGTCGCCCCGGCCGCCCCCAACTGGACGGCGATGGCCCGGCCCGCTCCCCGAGTGGCTCCGGTGACCACGGCGATCTTCCCGCTCAGATCGGGTTCACTTCTTGATGACACGGCGAGTTCCCCTTCCCTCGTGCCAGGAGAGGACGACCATCCCGTCGCCCTCGGCGATGAGCTGCACGACCTCGGTGACGTCGAACCGGAAGAGGTCCAGCTCCTCCGGCTGCCACCCCGTGCGCTCGAACAGTTCCTTCAGATAAGCGGTCTTGTCGGCGAAGAGCTCAGCGGTACCGCTGATCTTCGCGTCCCCCGACTCCGTCATCGACGCGACCGTGCTCATGCAGTGCAACGCGAACCGCGGATCCCTGCGCAGGTCACGCGACTTCAACGAGCCGGGCATCATGCCTGCCCACAACTCCCCGCGCGCGAAATCCGGTTCCACGCCGCTGATGCGAGGTGCGCCGTCCCGGCGCAGTGTCGCGATCATCGCGTGGCGATCCGCGGCGAACCGGCTCTCCACGAACGCGGCCATGTCGGGCTGTTCCGCCGTGAACTCGGCCCAGGTAGCCATTCAGCGCATCCCCTTCAACACCATGTCGACGTCTTCCGCGGTGCGTGCCAGCAGCTCCCCGCGCGGCCGCACCGACCAGTCCATCGAGATCCCGTACACCAGCGCGGCGAGCACGCGGGCCGCGTTGGGCGGCAGCCCTTCCGCCGCGCACAGGACCTCCAGCTCCGACTCCATCACCGCGTAGTGCCTGGCCAGCAACGCGCGCAGCTCCGGGTCGATCAGGTCGACACCGAGCTGCGCCAGGTTGTTGGTCGCCACCACCGGGTCCGCCAGCCGGTCGAACCACGTCAGCAGGGCACCGCGAACGGTGCCCGCCTCGCGCATCCGGCGCACGACCTCTTCCGTGCCCGACCGGGTGAGGGCCTGCAGCAGGCCGCTCTTCGACCCGAACCGCTTCGCCACCGCCCCGACCGAGACCCCCGCCTCCGCCGCCACGTCCGCGACGGTGAACTCCGGCCCGCGACGGTCGATGACCGCGGCGACGGCGGACAGGATCCGCTCGTCGGTGATGGTGCGAGGTCGAGCCACAGCGTTAGTGAACCACAATTCACTAACCTTCGCATAGTGTGGTGCCACGTGAACGGAAGACCGCGCCTGGTCGCGCTGGACATCGACGGAACCCTGACCCCGGTCGGCTCGAACGACATCTCACCAGCGGTGAAAGCCGCCATCACGCGCGTCATCGAACACGGCACCAAGGTCGTGCTGTCCACCGGCCGCAGCCTGATCGGCGTCACCCCGATCGCCGCGCAGCTGCCCGTCTCGTTCGCCATCTGCTCGAACGGCGCCGTGTGGTGGGACCCGGCGACGGGCGAGATCCCGAAGCGCACCACCTTCGACCCCGGCCCGACCGTCAAGACGTTGCAGGCGTTGCTCCCCGGCGCCGTCTTCGCGGTGGAGCGGACCGGCGTCGGCAACCTCGCGCTCGGCCACTTCCTGCCGGGCGACCTGTGGGGGAAAACGGTCGACGCGACGTTCGACGAGATCGCCGCGACGCCGACGCCGCGGCTCGTCATGCGCTGGGTCGACCACACGCCGGCGGAACTGTCGTTCGCCGTCAAGGACCTGGAGCTGCCCGGCATCGAGTGGTCGGTCGACCACACCGAGGCGTGGCTGACCGCCGTGCCTCCCGACGTCACGAAGGGCTCCGCGCTGGACGAGCTCTGCGGCGAGCTCGGCATCAGCCCGGAGGACGCCCTCGCGATCGGTGACGGCACGAACGACGTCGAGATGCTGCGGTGGGCGGGGCTCGGCGTCGCGATGGGGCAGGCGCCCGCCGTCGTGCAGGAGGCGGCGGACGAGGTCTGCCCCACCATCTTGGAGGACGGCGCGGCTCAGGTGCTGGACAGGTTCTTCCCGGCCTAGCCGTGGTTTCCGCCTAGCCGGGGTTTCCCGTCTGGTCGTGGTCCCCCGGCAGCTCGTCGGCCACCTGGTCGGCGACGTTCCGCTTCGCGACGACCTTGTCGACCTTCACCCGGACGACCATCTCGCCGGGCACGCCGTTGCGCTCGGCGTAGACGTCGGCCTGGTCGTCGCCCATGTAGCGGGCGGCTGTGCGGCCGGCCCAGTACTTGAGCTGCTCGGGGTCCTCGTCGGTGACCGCCCTGCCGGTGATCGTGACGAAGTTGAACGGCGGTGTCTCGTCGTCGAAGCACAGCGCCACCCTGCCGTCGCGCAGGATCGACTTGCCCTTGACGGTGTCGCGCGAGGTCAGGAAGACGACGTCGGGGCCGTCGAGGTCCACCCACACCGGCGCGACGTGCGGCGAGCCGTCCTTGCGGGTGACCGCGAGCTTGCCGGTGCGGGCCGGCTTGGCCAGGACGAACTCGCGCCACCAGCCTTCGGGAGCTTCCGTGTATCCCATGTGGCCCATTCAACTACGACGGAGGTAGCGGCACCCGACGACGGAAGTTGACGCAGACCGCAGACCGCAGGGCGATGTGCGCGACCCCCTCGGAGCAGGAGAGTTGTCCTCACCACCGAGAGGGGAAAGCTCATGATCGAGGCAGTCGGCCTCACCAAGAGATACGGCAGGACGGTCGCGGTCGACGACCTGTCGTTCACCGTCCA
>JASLAV010000630.1 GCA_030146905.1 Lentzea sp.
GCACGACCTGGCGGCAGAGCTTGGCGGTGAAGTCCGTGACGCGGCCGTCGAACCCGGCGAGCTTCACGAGTTCGGGACCGACGGCGGGGCCGCCCGTGACGAGCGTGTCGTCGAGCCGCTGTTCCTCGACGGTCAACGGGAGGGTGGTGTCGTAGCAGTTCGAGTCCTGCGCTTGCGCGACACCGGGGCTCAGTGCGAGTGCGACTGCGGCCAGGCCGAGCAGTCCAGCAATGGTTTTCACGAGGTCCATCTCAACGAAGAAGGGCCACCCGCCGTAACCGACGGGTGGCCCATGGCGTTAACTGCTGCGTCTCAGTGGGCGGAGGCGATGGGCTTCACCCTGGGGTTGTCCTCGTCGACGTGGTAGTCCGACGGATCGGTCTGGTCCGTGCCGTTGAAGGCCTTGGTCTTCTTGGCGATCAGCGTGACGACCACGGCGACCAGCAGGTTGACGAACAGCGCGACGATGCCGACGTAGATCTGCGTCGTCGAGGCGCCGAACGGGTGCCAGCCGAAGATCGAGATGTTGCCCAGCGGCAGCGCGGAACCGGCGAAGTGCGACTTGCCGACGGCCGGGTTGCCGATGGTGTAGAGCAGCCACATGCCGTAGCCCATGCCGCCGATCCAACCGGCGACCAGGCCGTACACGTGGAACCAGCGCGTGTAGAGCGCGATCGCGACCGCCGGCAGCGTCTGCAGGATCATGACGCCGCCGATGAGCTGCAGGTCGATCGAGAACTGCGGGTCGACGAACACGATGAACGCCACCGCGCCGAACTTCACCACGAGGCTGGCGAGCTTGGCCTGCTTGGCCTCCTCCGCCGGGGTGGCGTCCTTCTTCACGTACTCCTTGTAGATGTTGCGTGTCCACAGGTTCGCCGCCGCGATCGACATGATCGCCGCGGGCACCAGCGCGCCGATGCCGATGGCCGCGAACGCGATGCCCGCGAACCACGACGGGAAGTTCGCGCCGAAGAGCTCGGGGACGATCGTGTTGGTGTCGGGACGGCCGGTCGCCTGGTTGACGATCGGCTTGGTGCCCGCGCTGATCGCGACCAGGCCCAGCAGCGCCAGCAGGCCCAGCAGCAGCGAGTACGCCGGCAGCGCGACCATGTTGCGCTTGATGACGTTGCGGCCGCGGCTCGCGAGGATGCCGGTCAGCGAGTGCGGGTAGAGGAACAGCGCCAGCGCGGAGCCCAGTGCCAGCGTCGCGTACTGCAGCTGGTTCGTGCCGGTCAGCAGGATGCCGTCGGCCTTGCTGGGCGTGGCGTCGAACTTGGCCTGCGCGTCGTTGAAGATCTCGCCCCAGCCGCCGAACTTCGAGGGCAGGTAGACGATCGCGACGAGGATGACCAGGTAGATCAGGATGTCCTTGACGAACGCGATCAGCGCCGGCGCCCGCAGACCCGACTGGTAGGTGTAGAGCGCGAGGATCAGGAACGCGATGAACAGCGGCAGGTGGCCGAGGATGCCGCTGCCGTTGAGGCCCATGCTCCGCAGCACCGCTTCGAGGCCCACCAGCTGCAGCGCGATGTACGGCATGGTCGCGACGATGCCGGTGATCGCGATGATCAGCGCCAGCCAGTGCGAGCCGTAGCGGCCCTTCACGAAGTCGGCCGGCGTGACGTAGCCGTGCACGCGGCTGACCGACCACATCCGCACCAGCGGCAGGAAGACGAGCGGGTAGAGGATCACCGTGTACGGCAGGGCGTAGAAGCCGAGCGCACCGGCGCCGAACATCAGCGCGGGCACGGCGACGAAGGTGTAGGCCGTGTACAGGTCACCGCCGACCAGGAACCACGTGATCCAGCTGCCGAACTTCCTGCCGCCGAGACCCCACTCGTCGAGGTGTTCGAGGGTGTCGCCCTTCTGCCACCTCGCCGCCAGGAAGCCCATGACCGTGACGAGCAGGAAGAGGGCGCTGAAAACGATCAGCTCTGTCCACTGCATCAGTTCGCTCCCTCATCCAGGTCGTTCACGCCGAGCTTGTCCGGCTTGCCGGTGACCACGGGCTCGTCCTTGGTCTTGACGTAGACGAGACCGACGCACACGACGCCGAGCGGCACGAACAGGAACTGGTACCAGTAGAAGAACGGCAGCCCGAAGATCCTGGGCTCGTCCTGGTTGAACCACGGCGTGATGAGCATGAACAGCGGAAGTATCAGCAGCAGGTTCCAGTTGCTCCAGCGCAAGCCGGTCTTGTGCTCCGACGGCATGGTGGCCCCTCCGTGTACGCGGTGTTGCGCGGATGTTAGGCCTGATGAGGTGTGCCGTCAGCCTCGTGATCAGAATCGTTGCACTCCGCTAACGTTGCTCGAGTTGCGCCACGAGGTCGGACTCCGCCAGGTCGAAGTACGCCCGCAGCTTGTCCGTCGCCCCGCTGACGTCGCCGGAGTTCAGCAGTTCGACGATCTCCCGGTTGAGCGGCAGGTATGCCATGTGCAGCCGCTCGGGGTCGCTGACCACCCGGAATGCGAGCATGAGCTCGGCGAACAGCCGGTCCGACTCCTCGCTCAGCCGGAAGCTGCCGACGAGCCCGACGATGCCGCGGTGGAACCGGATGTTCGCGGCCCCGACCTTCGCCCAGTCCTTCCTGGACCCGTGCGCGGTCGCCTCCTCGATGGGCTTGCGGACCGCGTCGCGGAGGCGACCGTCCACCTCGGACCACTGCTGCAGCGCCCCGCACTCGATCACGCGCCGCGCGGCGTAGAGGTCCCTGACGTCCTCGCCGTTCGGGCTGCGGACGAACACGCCGCGGCTGTGCTCGTGCACCAGGATCCGGTCACGGGTGAGCAGGCGGAACGCCTCGCGGAGCGTGTTGCGGCTGACCCCCAGTGCGCTGCCGATTGCTTCTTCGCTGAGCCGCAGGCCGGGTTCGAGTTCGCCGTCGAGCACCCGCTCCCGCAGCATGTCTGCAACCTTCTGCGCGGTGCTCGCGCGCTCCAGGCCTGCCTTGCCCTGGGCCAGCGTCGACACCCACGTCTCACTCACCGATCCAGTCTATTGGCGGGATCGTTTGATTGCACTATCGTAGAATCGTTCAACAATCCAACAAAAAGCAGCTCGGGAGGGTGGCCATGGACCTGAACGCGGATCTCGGCGAGGGCTTCGGCCACTGGACGCTGGGGGATGACAAGGCGCTGTTATCGGTTGTGACCAGCGCGAACGTGGCGTGCGGCTATCACGCCGGGGATGCCGACACCATGCGGGTGGTGTGCGCTCTGGCCGCCTCGGCCGGTGTGGCCGTCGGTGCCCACGTCGGGTACCGCGACCTCGCCGGATTCGGACGGCGGTTCATCGACGTCGCCCCGGACACGCTGACGAACGAGGTCTTGGCCCAACTCGGGGCCCTCTCGGTGTTCGCCCGCGCCGCCGGGACGCGCGTCTCCTACGTCAAGCCGCACGGCGCGCTCTACAACGCGCTGGTCCGCCACGAGGCCCAAGCTGACGCCGTGGTGGACGCGGTCCGGTTGTTCGACCCGGCGCTCGCGGTGCTGGGCCCGCCGGGAGCGGTCTGGCTGAAGCGGGCAGCCGTGGCGGGGCTGCGGGTGTGGCACGAGGCGTTCGCCGACCGGGCCTACACCGCT
>JASLAV010000637.1 GCA_030146905.1 Lentzea sp.
GGACGCGGTGCACAAGACTCGCTTGCACGGCAAGCCACCGGAGGGCGCTCCCGGCGCGATCCGCCACGCACGCGCTTACGAACTGCTGTCCGCACTGGCGTTCACCGGAAGCCGCCGCCGCATCTTCGGCCGTCTCGTCGCACTCGCGGAGGTCACCGCGGACGACGAGGTGCTCGACGTGGGCTGCGGGCCCGGCTTTCTCACCTCACTCGCCGCGCAGGCCGCTCCGGCAGGACGCGCGGTCGGCGTCGACGTGTCCGAGCCGATGATCGAGGAGGCCCGGCGCAGGCGGGCGAGTGCCAACTGCTCGTTCGTGGTCGGCAAAGCAGAGGCCCTGGACTTCCCTGACGCGTCCTTCGACGTCGTGCTGTCCAGCCTGGCGGTGCACCACATCCCCGAAGAGGCCCGCGCGCAGGCGTTCGCGGAGATGTTCCGGGTGCTGCGTCCAGGAGGCCGCGTGCTGATCGCGGACTTCCAGCCACCCCAAGGACATCTGGCCAGGCATCTGGTCGGCGCGACGATGCGCGACAACCCGGTCGAGCGGATCGCCCCCATGCTCGGCGACGCCGGCTTCCAGGTCGGCCGGACCGCGCGGCCCAGCTGGTTCCTGCACTGCGTTCGAGCGGACAAGGCGCTGTGAAGGAACGGCTCGCGCGCAAGCTCACCGTCGTGGCCGTGCTCGCCGGGCTGATCATCCACATCGGACTCGGCTATCGCGCGGGCCTCGTGGTCGCCGCGATCGCCCTTGCGGCACACCTGCTCGTGGGCGTGGTGGCCCGCAGAGCGTTGCGAGGCGGGCCCGTGCGGACGCGGCGGACTGAGACTGGATGACGCGTGGCCGGGCTCGCCGCGATCCCGACGCCGGAAGCGTTGCGCCTCAACGGGATCCGTACCGAGATCGACTGCACGGTGTTGCAGGAGCTGCCCGACTTGCTGCAGCTGGAAGGACCGCAAGGCGCTGTTCAGGTCCAAGAGGTTCGCCAACCTGGACATCGCCTACGCGTAGACCAGCCGCGGCGGCGTCGTCAGTCCGCCCAGGTGCTCGCGTCGAGACTCTCGTCCCAGGTCCGGTAGGGCAGCGAGGGGTGGCGCTGGTGGAGGATCTCACCGGGGAGCGTCATCGGGGGCGCCTTGCGGGGGTCGGCGAGGGCCTGGCCGAGGATGGCGTCGGTGAGGGCGCGGCTGCCACCGAGACGGGGATGACGCGCGTGGACGCGGTCGGCGAACCCCGGCGGGAGCTGGTCGGGGCCAGCGCCGAGCACGTCGATGCCGATCCCGGTCAGCGCGATGCCGATCTCGGCGGGACGGCGGCGCCGGAACACCGGGGAGTCGTGCAGCTGCGGCGAGGTGTGCAGGGCGATGGCTTCCCACACGGTGTCCACCCGCCGGTCGGTCAGGCCCTGTTCCTCCAGGAACCGCGCGGCGAGGTCGGCGCCGGCGACCTCGAACCGCTGATCGGTGTTCCCCTCGTCGGTCAGCCCCATGTCGTGCAGAACGCAGATGAGGAACATCAGCTCGGCGTCGTAGTCCTCGTCCGGTCGCCTGCCCTGCCGGTCGGCGGCAGCACGGGCGAACAGGAAACTCCGCACGCTGTGGTTGTGCAGGAACGGTTGGTGCGTCCTGACCACCAGCTCGTGGGCGCGTCGCGCCAGCCGGGTGGCGGGAAGGGACAGGTCGGCCTGGCTCGCGGCGGCCGCCGGTTCGCCGAGCACGACCCCGGCGGCGGCCGCGGCGCTGCCGCCGAGCACGGCGCGACGGGAAACGGGACGGGACATCAGATCTTCTCCTCCACGAGGTGGGTGAATCGGTGCCGGTATTCGGTGGGAGTGGTGCCGAGGACCTGGAGGAAGACGCGGCGCATGGTCTCGTCGGAGCCCCAGCCGCAACGGCGGGCCACGACCTCCACGCCGACGTCGCTCGACTCCAGCAGGGTGCGGGCCGCCTCCACGCGGACCCGGTTGACGTACTGGCCGGGCGTGATCCCGAGCTCGCGCCGGAACAGGCGGGTCAGGTGGCGCTCGCTGACCATCGCGCGGGCGGCCATCCCGGCCAGGGAGTGATCGGCCGCGGGCTCGGCCGCGACCGTGTCGAGCACGGTGCGCAGTGTCGGGCTGCGCGGCGCGGGAACGTCGCCCCACGTGCTGAACTGGGACTGGCCGCCGGGACGCTGCAGGAACACGACCAGGTGCCGCGCGATGTTGCGGGCGACGCCCGCGCCCAGGTCCTCCTCGACCAGCGCGAGGGCCATGTCGATGCCGGCGGTCACTCCCGCCGACGTCACCACCCGGCCGTCGCGCACGAAGATGGCGTTCGGCCGCACAGCCACATCGGGGAACCTAGCGGCCAGCTCCGCGCACATCGACCAGTGCGTCGTCGCCTGCCTCCCGTCCAGCAACCCCGCCTCCCCCAGCAGGAACGCACCGGTGCAGACCGAGGCGACGCGGCGTGCGGCACCGGCGAGCCGGGAGATCCCGGCGATCAGCGCGGAGGGAAACCGGTCGGGCAGGCCCGGCGGCGGCCCGGGAACGACGACCGTGTCCACCGGTCCATCTACATCGGACAGTGCACAGTCGACGTTGAGCACCACCCCCGTGTCCGAGCGCACCGCACGACCGTCGAGCGAGGCGAGGCGCACCCGATAGCCGTCCGCGCTGTTCAGGACCTGGACGGGTCCGGCGAGGTCGAGCAGCACCACACCCTCGCACACCACGACAACGACGTCTCGCCGGTCCACATCTGCCACAACCGAAGTCTTGCGAGGAAGTGAGAGGTCCTCAAGGACGAGCAACCCACAGATCCGGACATCCGGCGTGGTCGGATCAAGCCCAAGGAGTGGTGGCCTGGAGCACCGCCTCGGTCAACGCGGCCGTGCGCAACCGCGTCACCTCCTGGTAACCGGGATCGGCCACCATGCTGCTGAACGCGGTCCGGTCCGGATAGCGCACGATGATCACCGCGTCCCAGCTCTGCCCGTCCTCGGCCACCAGCACCGTGGATCCGGTGCCGGCGTAGAGGATCTCGGCGCCGTAGCGCGGCAGGAACGTCTCACGCAGGTGACGCGCGTACTCCTGATAGGACTCGGCACCACCCTCGGCGAACCGCAGGAGGTTCAGCATCACCACCGGCCCGCCCGTGTCCTCGGCGAGCAGTCGTTTCAAGTCGGCACCACGCGGATCAACGGCCATGCGCCCAGCATGCCGCCCGGCTCCGCCACCCGCATCGGTCGAACCACCCGTTCGGCCTGGCGCGAACGCCACCGACGGCGGACCCGTCCTCGACGTGGTGGCGGATCGCACCAGCTCCGGCACTTCCGCTACCGAAGCCTCACCCGGTCCGGCGTCGACGGGCACGCGGAACAGGTGGCACGGCTTCTGCCTG
>JASLAV010001005.1 GCA_030146905.1 Lentzea sp.
GCTGATCTGCGGATGCCACGTCCACGTCGCCGTGCCCGACCGTGAGACCGCCGTGCAGGTGTGCAACCACGTGCGGCCCTGGCTGCCCGTGCTGGCGGCGGTGACGGCGAACTCGCCGTTCTCGGGCGGTGAGGACACCGGTTTCGCCAGCTGGCGGTCGACGGTGTGGTCGCGCTGGCCGGTGTCCGGTCCGCCGCCGGTCTTCACCTCGTGGGAGCACTACGAGGAAGTCTGCGACACCATGATCAAGGCGGGGACCGCCCTGGACCGCGCGATGGTCTACTGGGACGTCCGGCCGGCCACCGACCTGCCGACCGTGGAGGTGCGGGTCTCGGACGTCGCGGCGACCGTGGACGACGCGGTGCTGCTCGCGGCGCTCGTGCGCGCACTGGTCGCGCAGGCGGTCGTCGACGTCGGCCGCGGTGTGCAGGCCGAGCCCGTTCCGCAGGAGACGCTGCGGCAGGCTTGCTGGAGTGCGGCCAACGAAGGACTGCAGGGCAGCACGTTGGACGTGCTGACCGGCGAACATCGGCCGGTGCGCCGGCAGCTGGACGACCTGGTGACCCGGCTGACCCCGGTGTTCGAGGCCAACGGCGACCTGCCCGCGGTGCGCAGGGGCCTGCGGTTGCTGGACGGCGAGGGAAGCGGTGCGGACCGTCAGCGCCGGGTGTTCAGGGCGGGACAGGTGGAACCGCTGCTGAGCCTGCTCGACGTCGACAACGCCGACCGCGCCGAGCCGCGGAAGCCTGCGGCGTCCTGAAGCAGCTCGTGAGAACAACGACAGGGGGCCCACATCTCGATGCGGGCCCCCTGTCGCGTGCTGGTCAGTCCTTCTTGAAAGCGTCCTTGACCTTCTCGACCGCTTCCTTCACGTGACCCTTGCTCTGGTCCGCGGCACCTTCCGCCTGCAGACCCTTGTCGTCGGTGGCGTCGCCGACGCCTTCCTTGATCTTGCCCTTGAGCTCGTCGCCCTTGGCGTCCAGCTTGTCATCGGCACCCATGCTGTCCTTCCCCGCACCTGAACCTCAGGTGCGGCACCGCCAGCCGGATGCCCACGGACGAGGGCCGCGACACGTGTTTTCCGCCGCGTCTCACAACAGGCGCTTGATCTCGCCCCTGGCCCGGTAGAAACCACCACTGGCCGAGGTGTGGACCTCGGTCACCAGGTACCGCGCGCCGGGGACGCGGATGTCCTTCGGGAACTGCACGGCTCGCGTCCGGTCGTAGCCGCCGGAGATCACGTGGACCCGGAGACGGCCGTTCTCCTGCACGCACTCCACGATGACGCCGCCATCGGGAACCGCGCTCGCCACCACGGTCTCGACCTCGGTGGTGGCCTCGACGCGCTGCCAGTGGTCGGCCTTGATGTCGTTGCGCTGCGGCAGTTCGCCCTGCTCGGCGGCGTGGATCGCGGCGGGGCTCGCGTCGATGCACGCCAGCGAGCCGTCGGTCGTGACGATGTAGAGGCGTTCGTCGCGGTACTGCATGGAGTACGCCGAACCACAGCCCGTGCCGAGCTTCCACAGGCGCGTGCCGTCGGCGGCGAAGCAGTACACCGACGAGTGGTTGTCGCCGGCGAACACGTAGCCGCCGTCCGGCGAGGTGGCGCAGGAGAAGACCGGTGCGTCGCAGCGGTAGCGCGCGGACTCGGCACCGGTGGCGCGCGAGAGCCGGTGCACCCAGCCGCGGCTCGTGCCGGCGAACACCTCGGCCGGCTCCTGCCAGCCGAACAGCACCGCGCCCACGGTCTCGGCGTGCCACACCGGTTCGCCGGTGCGCGCCGCGTAGTGCGTGACGCCCCGCGAATGCCCGTGGAACACGCCCTCCGGCGCGCACCGGACCATCCACGCGCTGTCCCCCGAGGCGCGGCGCGACCACTGGAACTCGTCCTCGTGGTCGACGATCGTGATGCCGCCCTGCCGGTCGGACACGCCGAGCACGCCGTCGTCGATGTCGAGCCAGTAGATGTCGACGTCGTTCGCGATCTCGTACGCGACGCGCGGAACCTTGCCGCCCAGGTCGTACACGCGGCCGTCGTCGCAGCCCGCGTAGATCCAGAAGTCGTCGGCGACGATGCACTTCACGCCGTCCGGCAGGCCGTAGCGCCCGGTGACCCTGCCGTCGTGCGCGAGGGTGAAGACGTCACCGCGCTGGTTGCCGACCCACGCCTCGTCCTCGCCGATGAAGATGCCGAACGCGGGCGCGCCGGAGTGGAAACGCCACAGCACGGGAGCCTGCCGCGCGCTCGACTGGACGCTGGTGATCTCGCGGCGGGTGATCGGGCGCCGCTGCCGCTGACCCTTCACCGCGGGCGCGTAGCCCTTGCGGACCTTCTCACCGATCTTCTTCTCGGCGGCCTGCACCGCCTTGGCGGTGTCGGCGAATGTCGACTCGCGGGTCGACCCCCGTTCGCCGATGCGGCCGAACGTGATCGTGACCGTCGTGCCGTCGACGACCACCTCGTAGAACTTGTGCGCACTACCGCCGGACTCCGACAGCTCCAGGTACGTGGTGGCAGCAGCAGCCACGGTCTTCCCCCTCGTGTTGATCAGCTGTCGGGACCGTAGCAAGGGGGTCCGACAATTCCCGGTCCTGCGGGAAGCGCGGACGATCAGCGGTGGTCGCCGCCGGG
>JASLAV010000667.1 GCA_030146905.1 Lentzea sp.
TGGCAGCAGGCCGAACCTGGTCTTCAAGCTGAGCAGGGGCTCGTCATTGATTCGGCAGGCGACGTCGAAGGCGCAGACGATGGTGCCGTCGCTCTCACTGATGTCGCTCAGGTGCGCGGTCGTCTGCACGACTCCGGCGGATGGGGGCAACTCGCGATGCACCGTGAGGACGCCACCGAGGTTGCGCAGGCGGGTGCCTTCCCGGGCGAGGCCGAGGTGCCCCACGAGCCACGAGCACGGCTGCGAGGCGATCTCGACCAAGACCGGCAGGGGGGTGGTCCTGGCGCCGCTCTGCTCCCAGAACCATGCACGATCGGGCAGGTCGTACTCGGCGACGACGCTGCTGCCGGCTCCGCCGGACGTGGTGCGGACGTCCCGGACACGGGAGACGAACAGGTAAGGAGGGCCGGGCAGGCGGATCACCCGCGACCCGTCCTGCCGTACCGGGCGTCCCCACGCCGACGCCAGCAGGGCCCGGTGGTCGAGCCGCCGCCCGTCCGCGTCCACCGCGGCCGGACGCTCGTCCTGGTGGCCCAGCAGGCCGCCGAGGCGCTCAGGTGGGACCGGGTCACCGGTCGGCTGGGTGGCCGGAGCGGCCAGCGCACTCCAGTGGGTGAGGGGCCAGTCGGGAACGAGTCGCAAACCCAGGCGCTCGCCGTGGAACGCCTTGACACCGTCCACTGTGCACAGCACGTCGGCGAACAGTGTCGGTTGTGGACCGTCCACGATCTCGGAGACGAACAGCTCGTAGGTCAACAGGCGGCTGCTCGGGGTGACCTGACCCCGGCACCGCAGCCGGAAGGTCTCGTCGGGGACCGGCTCGAAACGCCATCCGTCACGGTCGCGGGTGTGACCGCACCCCGCGAGGTAGAACGCCATCGCCTGCAGGCACGCTTCCAACATCAGCGTCCCCGGCATGCACGGGTCGCCGGTGAAGTGCCCCTGGAAGAACCACTCGTGCGGGCTGATGTCGAACTCGGCACGCAGATACCCGCGCCGCCACGGGCCGCCGGACGGGTCGAAGACCGGGACTCGGTGCAACAGCTGCATGCGGCCGTCGCCGACTCGAGGCGTCCGGAGGTGGGCCTGGGTGATCTCCCAGCCCTCTCCGAAGCAGAGGTCCGGCCTGCCCTCGGCGAAGGCGCGGACGTCGGCGCGGCCGAAGGACCCCTTGGTGGTCGCGGAGGGGCGGCACCACCGCCCCTCCGGTGGCGCGGTCTCGTCGGCGGACCAGATCACGCCCTGGGAGGAGGCCAGCTCCTCGTCGGTGAAGTACCCGGCCTGTCCGTTGGTCACCGTGAGCCGCGGCTGCCCGTCGACCTCGCACCGGCTGTGGAAGAAGAACAGGTGCACGCCGGCGTGTTCCCCATGACCGTCGACGGCGATTTCGTACCGAGCCGTCTCACCGACCGAGGGCGGACTGCCGTGGAAGGTCAAGTCGCAGCCCAGCAGCCGGTACACCCGGTTCTCGTCGACGTGCAGGTCGGCACCGAGCCAGGTGAGCAGCAGCAGGTCCGCCTGTCCGGCTTCGACCAGCAGCCCGGCGGGGATCCGCCCGCACGCGTCCACGTACCAGGCGTCGCGGTGGATGTCGGTCTCGGTCCAGATGGTGCCCTTCCCCAGGGAACAGGGTTCACCGTCGAGGTCGAGGACCCGGTCGGCGAGCAGCATCGGGGGCTCGGGCATGCGCGTGTGCCGTCCCCGTCTCTCGACGGCGGCGAACCGGTCGCCCAGCGTCGCCGCCACCTGTCCGGCCGCCAGGCGTTCCAGCTGCGCCCGGTCGAGCGTCAGACCGGGCTGCCGGTCTTCGGCCTGGGCGTGTGGTTCCCGGTCTCCGGCCAGCAGCTGTGTGAGGCGGGACGTGACGAGCGGCGGGTGGGCGGGGACGACCAGTGACCGGGGCCGCTCCCCGGCCGGACTCGGTGCGGCTGCCAGCCGGTCGAGCACCGCGCCGCGGTCCACGGACACCCCGGCGGCGGCGAGTTCCGCGACGGACCGGGCGAGGGCGGCGCACGAGTCCTCACCGGCACCGGCGCCGTCCAGGGCGACGGCCAGGTGCTCCCGGCCCTGGAGCGTGGCCGAGATCCAGCCCGAGCACAGGTCACGTGGACCGTGCTCGATGAACACCCGGACGCCGTCGTCCCATGCCTTGCGCACCGTGGCCGCGAAGTCGATCCGGTCGAGGGTCAACGTGGTCAGCGCGTTCGCCACCGACTCCGGCGTGGGAACGTATGCGGCGCCTGTGGTGCTCGTGTAGAAGCGCGTGGCGGAATCCGCGTGGACCGGGCGGTGGTAGAGGCGCAGCAGTTCGGTCCGTGCCTCGTTGAGCACGGGGGAGTGGGCGGCGATGTCGTAGGCGAGAGGCACCACGGTCACCGCTGCGCCGAGGCGACGGATCACCCGATCGCAGGCGTGCGCCGCACCTCCGATGACGCACCGGTCAGGACTGTTGACGGTCAGCACGAACGCGGCGGGCTCGCCCTGGAGCGCGTCCTGCACGCGATCGGCCGGCGCCGCGACCAGGAAGTTGACCCATCGGTCGTCGGGCTGGCCCAGTCGCCGCCAGGCTTCCCTGGCCGTGCGCTGCTCGCCGACGAGG
>JASLAV010000746.1 GCA_030146905.1 Lentzea sp.
ATCAGGGATATCGGCAACGCGCACCAAACGGCGGGATGCCGATATCCCTGATCCGTTCGACTGCCAGTTTGGTCGCCGCGAGTGCTTGGTCACGACGACCGAACTCGACGAGGCGGGTGCCGACGTTGGCGAGGGAGACAGCGGAGTCCGCACGGTGGGTTGGGTCGATGTGGGCGAGCCGCTCGTGGATGGCCGCAGCCTGTTCGGCGGCTCGGAGCGCATCTGTCTGCCTGCCGAGTGCGACCAGGCGGGTGCTGAGGTTGCTCAACGTTCTGGCCAACTGTGCTTCCAGCGTGATCAGCTTGGCGGCCACGGGGGTGAGTAGATCGGCCTGCTGCGGAAGGCTGGAGCAGAGCGCCGCGGTGAGCCGGTGCGCGGTCGTCGACCGTTCGGCGAGATTGTCCGTCGACTGTGGGATACCGCGGGTGGACTCCAGGAAGATTTCGTTTACCTGCTGTTGCAGTTCGCGCGCGTCCTCGAGCGACAGTCGCACGCCTGCTTCTTCGGTCTCCAGCGGTTCGTCTGCGTTTTCAGGAGGCAGCGGTTCGCGGACGTCTTCGGCCGCTAGCGGTTCGGTTGACTCATCGGGCGACTCGGAAGTGCGCGGAGAGTCAGGCAGCGCGATGCCGAGTTCGATCAGCATGGTGTTGAGTTGCAGCTCGTAGGCGCCGAGCTTGTCCTCGAAGAGGTTTGACCTGAGTAGCCAGGCCTGCCGTGCACAGGCCATAGCCTGGTCGTGGTTGCCGATGTGAGCTAGATAGATGCCTTGGTTGTGCAGTGAGGTGGCGAGCTCTGCCTGGAATGCGGCGCGGCTGACCAGCATGAGGTTATTGTGCAGATGGACGGCCTGCCCGATGCAGCTCACCGCGTCGTGGACGCGGCCGAGCCGGAAGTGCACGGCGGCGAGTTCACGCAGGGACGTGGCGAGTTCTGGTTCGAACCTCGACGGGTTCGCGGTTGCGAGCCGCTTGCGGATGGAGACGGCTTCCTCGGTAGCGACCAGAGCGAGGTCCCAGCGATCTAGCTGTGCACAGTGGTGACCGAAGTTGTGCAGCGATGCCGCGAGGTCGGGTTCGAACAGCATTCGGTTCGTTTTGGCCAGCTGGAGGTGTAGTTGCATGGCCTCGCGTGCGGCCTCGAACGCCTCCTGGTGGCGCCCGGCGTCGGAGAGGTGCATGGCAACGGTGTTCAAGGCCGTCGCGAGATCCGGCTCGTGCAGCGAACGGTGCCCGGCCACGAGGCGCCGCTGTATCGCCACGGCCTCCTGCGCGATACGCAGTGCCGGGCCGTGCAGACCAACATCGGCCAGGTCGAGTGCCTGGTTGTTTAACGACGATGCCAGGCTTGAGTCGTGCGCGGCAGGGTTTGACTCGGCCAGCTGCCTGCGCAGTGCCACTGCTCTGTTCGTGGCGTTCAATGCGCGTTCGCCGTAGCCGGCTGCTGCGAAGTGCGAGCCGAGATGGTGCAGCGCCTCGGCAAGGTCGGCCTCGAACCAGCCGGGACGCTCGCGCACCATGCGCTCGTAGATGTCGACGGCCTGCTCGCTGGCCTTGAGCGCTGCGTCGAAGTCCCCTGCGTTCGCCAGCTTGCGGCCCAACACGAGGTGAAGCTTGGCCCTCGCTGCCGGATCGCCGGTCCTGTCGAGTCGCAGTGAGGTGAGGCGTTGAGTGAGTCTGGCCGCCGGGTAGTCGAGGTCGACGTGGCGGTGTTCGGGCAGATGAGGCTCGATTGTGGCGAGCAAGTCGGGATCCGCTGTGTCGACGACGGCCATCAACGCGCCGCCGCCTGCGGTGATCAGCCGGTCCGGGTCTTCCCGGACGAGCGCGGCCAGGTGACGGGCGACGTGCGGCCACCGCTTGCTCGCTTCGGCGAGCACTGTGATCACCTGTGCTCGGCGCAGGGACGACAGCGTCAGCATCCTGGAGATCAGTTCGGGGGTGCGTGGATCGCCAGGTTCGTCGCCGCCTGGCAGGCATCGGGCGATGAAGTCCTCGCCCATGCGGTCGGGCGACAGCGAGGTGAGCACCGCGGCGTCGTCTGTCGACGGATAGCAGGCCAGGTGGTCGTCGAGCAGGCGACCTGCCTCCGCGTCGTTGCTGGCGAGACCGGTGATCCGCACGGTCTCCGAACCCTCAGAGTAGGACATTGGGCCGGTGAGCGTGGCGAGGAAGACGATGCGTGCCACCACGTTCGTCGATGACTCGATCGTGCCGGCCGAGCGCATCCGCGCCCAGTGGTCGGTTTCGCGGTCGAGCAGGTAGCTGGCAAGCGCGCCGGGGTGTGCTGGTGGGGTCCAATCGTGGTCGCACGCGTCCACGGCGGCCAACGCGGCCATGTGGATCGTCAGCACCGATCGGTACGCGTTGTCGGTCAGCGATCCGGCGGGACGGACGCCGGTGGTGTCGGTGCCGAGCACGGAGGCGAAACTGTCGCGGGCAGAGTCGAAGACGGCCGTCCGCGACCGTGTGTCGGCGGCGAGTTCGGTGAGTTGTTCGGTTTTGGTACGGACGCCGAGCTTGTGCAGCGGGTAGCGCAACAGGTCCCACCAGCGCGAGCCGGATCGGGCCAGCAACAGCACCCTGGTGGGGCCGCTGTGGCGGATCCGGCCGTCCTCGAACAGGGCCAGGAGGTCGCTGCGCGGCCAGCGTTCCGCGTAGTCGACGATGACGAGGAGCCCTCGGCCTGTCGGACGTGAATCCTGTTCGTAATTCGAGCCGGCGAAATCGCTCGCGTGATGTGCGACCGCCACCGTCCAGCCAGCGTGTGCGGACTCCGCAGCGAATTCGTCAGCGAGACGCGTCTTGCCTTGACCGCCGGGACCGAACATCAGCGTCGCACCGATCCGCCAGGGCTCGTTCAGCCACTGACGCAGGCGAGCCAGTTCGGTTTCGCGACCCGTGAAGGGAACGACGCGGTTGGCTGCGAGCAGAAGCTGGCTGGGCTGCACGCGCAGCTCAGCTGGGTCTGGACGGCGCGGTTCCGAGAACGGCCGCAGATCGTAGCGGTGCCGTCGGGAGTGCAGGTGAACGTCACCGTGAACGCTGCCTGCCTGGAACACCAGGCCGCTTGCAGACCCGGTGAACTCATTGCACACGTAGGAATCGAGACCGTCTCGATTCCTATTTCCGTCGCCCCGCATCGATTCTGTCCCCCGAGCGCGTCGATTGAGGCGGATGAGCGTAGCGGACCTGCGGGGGGCCCGCTCACGCGGCCAGAAAATGGCGCAGAATGCTGAGCTGATGGAAGCTGATGGCTGGATCGCTAACTGCGTTGCCGTACAGGACCCGTGCGCTGGGCAACATGCATCGCCGTCGGCGGGCTGGTCGTCCACCGGCACACCGGAGCAATCGGTGCCGGGTGACCAGTGACCTCGTCCCCTGGTGCGTGGCCGTGCACACGATGGCCATCATCAGTTGCGATCGGCACCTAAAGGTTGTCCCGTAATGATCAAGAGTGTTGGCGGTACAAGGAGTGACAGCAGCGTCGCCCGCGGCCGGTAGTCGGTCAGCCGATCATGGCCAGGTTGCGCATCTGGGCGATACCTCGGGTGGCGTGCCCGACGCCGTC
>JASLAV010000773.1 GCA_030146905.1 Lentzea sp.
AGCTCCCAGTGCAGGTCCGGGACCGCGTCCACGTCGGCCCTCTGCACCGCGAGCAGGTCGTCGCGGGTGGCCGGCTCGCCGTTCAACGTGGTCCGGTCGGCGATGAACTCGTCCATGCGCTCGAACCGGTGAGCGTTGAGCTCGTCGAGGTAACGCAGGTAGAACCCGCGCAAATCCTTGTCGGACATGACATGCCTCTTCTTGTGCGCAGCTCGACCGACTTTTGAAACGATCGATGCAGAACTCGACCGTAGCACGTTCTGCATCGATCGTTCCAAAAGAGGTAGGCTGACGAGGTGGAGAAGACACGACGCCGCGCCACGGGACGCCCGCGGGAGTTCGACGCGGACGAAGCGCTCGACCGCGCCCTGCTGGTCTTCTGGGAGCGGGGCTACGAAGGCGCGAGCCTGGCGAACCTGACCGACGCGATGGGCATCTCGACGGCCAGCATGTACGCGACCTTCGGCAACAAGGAGCAGCTGTTCCGCAAAGCCCTGGAGCGCTACGACGAAGGCCCGAGCGCCTACGTCGTGGCGGCCCTCGCGGCGCCGACCGCCCGCGAGGTCGCCACCGCGCTGCTGACCGGCACCGTCCGCACCACGACCTGCCCGGAACAGCCGCACGGATGCCTTGGTGTGCAAGGCGCCCTGGCCACCGGCGACGCGGGCCGCGAGATCCGCACGCTGCTCAGCGACTGGCGCAACAACGGCCACACCCGCCTCCGCGAGCGGTTCCAGCGAGCCGTCGACGAAGGCGATCTCCCACCGGAGACGGATCCGGGACTGCTCGCCCGGTACGTCCACACCCTGCAGTCCGGCATCGCCGTGGAGGCGGCCAGCGGTGTCGGCCGCGACGAGCTGCAGGAGCTGGCGGACGCCGCCCTGCGCAACTGGCCGGTCGCCTGAGAGCCGCCGCGGGTCAGCGGTTGACGTAGCCGGCCAAGCCGCCGAGCTCCTCGCTGGCGATGAAGGCCGACCGCACGTGGATCAGGGCCTCCTCGACGTGGACGGTGCAGCCCCACGCCGCGTCCCCCCACGAATCGGCGATCTTGATCTCGGCCGGCGCCGTGCACCCGGCGGCGCCACCGAGCTGGCACCGGTCAGGGCGCGGCGTGCGGGACTGCGCCGCCGCCGCGACGCGCATCTTGGTGGTCAGCTCCGCTGCCGCGGCGGCGCGCCGCTCGGCGTCGGCGCGCAGTTCCCGCTCGGCCTGGACCGCCGTGGCCAGTTCCTCGAGAGCCGACTCGGCGCGGGCCTCTGCGGCCCGTCTCGCCTGTTCTCCCTGATGCCGTTCGATGGCCAGTGCCGCGGTGTCGGTGAAGAGCTGGATGAGGGCGAGGTCGGTGTCCTGCGGGACCCGCGGGGTGCGGTGGTACATGGCGAAGGTGCCCAGCAGCCTGCCGTCGCGCGCCAGGATCGGCGTGGACCAGCAGGCACCCAGCCCCGCCTGCTCGGCCAGGTCGCGGAAGTCGTCCCAGAACGGGTCGGTGGCGATGTCGGTGACGATGACCGGTTCCCGCCGGTGGGCGGCCGTCCCGCACGAGCCGACACCCTCGCCCGTGGCGATCCCGTCGATGGCCTCGTTGTAGAAGCCGGGCAGGCTGGGCGCGGCGCCGTGCCGCAGGTGCAGACCGTCCTCGTCGGCGAGCAGGACGGACACGAGCAGCTCCCGCGGCACCAGGGCCTCGATGCTGCGGGCCATCCCGTCGAGCACCTCGGTCAGCGGCGCGTCACGGGCGATCTGCTCGAGCAGGGCGCGCTGTTCGAGCATCAGCCGCTGGGCGTGCTTGAGCTGGGTGGTCTCCACCCCGATCACGCAGAGCCCGGTCAGCGCGCCGCCGGCGTCCCTGCGCGGCTCGAAGGTGAGGTCGAAGAACGCCTCCCGCTCGTGCGCACCGCTGCCCAGCACGACCTGGACGTCGCGGTCGGTGCGGGCCTCACCCGTCCGGTAGACCTCGTCCAGCGCGGCGACGAGGTCCTGACCGCCCAGCACGTCCGCGAGCGCGTCGCCGATGCGGGCCCTGCCCTGGCCCATGGTGGCCAGGAACGGCGGATTCGCCGTCTCCACCACGTGTTCCGGTCCTCCGAGCAACGCGAAAACGGCCGCGGACTCGCCGAACAACGCCCGCAGGTCCTCCTCCGCCGCGCGTTCTCCCGCCGCCGTCCGGCTGCTCGGTGCCGCCACCACGATGAAGCCTCTCCCTCCGCGAAGCGATCACCGTCAAAAATACGGCACTTCGTTCACCGAGCGCTTCCCGCCAGGTCAGCGAAGCTCCTGCCCTCGTCTCCCGACCGCGCGTACGCGTGGCTGGTCCGGACGAGCCGTCACACCACCTCGAGCTCGTCGGTGTCGCGCGGCCCGAAGAGCATCACGAGCGTCGGGTGGGCGAGGGCCGGTGGCTGGGCGAGGTGGAGGCTGCCGCTGCCGTCACCGTGCAGGTGGGCGAACTGGTCGAGCTGCGCGTGCGGGGTCTGCGGGGTGGTGGCCGGGACCCGTGCCCCATCGCGCCGGTGGTGGAGCTGGTGTTCGGACGCTGGACGTCGCACGTCCTGTGGCCCCTCGCCCACCACGGCAGGATGGGGTTCGGTGAGCTGCGGGAGCACATCCCGGCCGTCACGCCCAAGGTGCTGACACAGCGGCTGCGCCAGCTGGAACGCGACGGGTTCATCTCGCGCTCCTACCACGCCGAGATGCCGCCGCGCGTCGAGTACGAGTGCACCCCGCTGGCGATCTCGCTCCGGCCGATCTTCACCCGGATCGTCGCGTGGTCCGACACGCACCTCGACGACGTGCGCAAGGCTCGCGACCGGTTCGACCACCGTGACGTGGCAACTGTTTAGCCCTTCACGCGCCGGGTACTGCCTCCCCAAGAACGTCTTCATGGGGAGGGGACGCGATTCACTTGGCGGCACACGAGAACGTCGTCACCGATCAGCCGATCGTGATGATGGACATGGACGCACATCCCCCACCGCTGGCGGCGGTGCGACGCCGGATCAGCGAGAGCTTGTCGAGCCTGTCACCGACCGAGGCGTACGCCGTGCTGCTGGTCGTCACAGAGCTCGTGACCAACGCCTACGAGCACGCCTGGTTCCCCTGTCAGATCCGCCTGC
>JASLAV010001012.1 GCA_030146905.1 Lentzea sp.
CTCGCCGCGGACCCGGACGAGGCGAGGGCCCAGGCCACCTCGAGCAACGTGTCCGCGGAATCCAGGTTCGCCCCGGTGATCTCCGTGAAGCGCGCGAGCCGGTAGCGGAGGGTGTTCTGGTGGACGACCAGTGCCTCGGCCGCGCGAGCCACGTTCTTGTCCGCGCTCACGTAGGCGCGGATGCTGCGCCAGATGAGCGTGCCGAACTCGCCCATCGAGTCGAGCGGCGCCCGGTAGCGGCGAAGCAGGAGCGAGGTGACGGCCTCATCCCAGTCCACTGCGAGCCGCCAGCCGATGTCCTCGATCCTGCGCCGGCCGCGAGCGCCGTGTCGCCCCATCCAGTCGTAGATGCGTTTCGCCAGCTCGAAGGAGGCCCCGGCCTCG
This sequence comes from Lentzea sp., assembly GCA_030146905.1. The sequence goes on from JASLAV010001012.1 coordinate 385, forward strand.
TGCAAGGGTGCTGCGGGACCGAGCGCGACGACGTCCTCGGGTGCCAGTACGTCGACGGGACCGGACAGCAATCCGAAGCAATACCCGTCGGCGACCACGACCAGGTCGCTCGCTCGCGATTCCAGACGACGCCGCAGGGCCTCCACCGACGCGCCCTGCGCGGTGCCGGCTTTCACCGTCAGGTAGTCGATGGTGGTGTCCAGGCCGAGCTCCTCCGCCCGCGCGTGCACCTCGGAAGCCGGCAGCCCCCCGGCGAAGACCTTCTCGAGGAACTCGGCGCGCAGCTGGGAGCGCCGCAGCGCGCCGGTGAGCTGACGGCTCCGGAAGAGCGCGGCCATCTGGTTCGTCATCAGGTCGCTCAGTTGCCAGAGCACGCGAACGGCATCGAGCACCGCAACGGCGTCGACACCGTGTTCGGCCGCGATCTCGAGGAACCGTTCCTGGATGACGCTGATGGACTTGCGCCAGCCCTGGATCCCGTCCTCGACCCCGAGGCCCTGTCCGAGGCGCTCGTCGACCCGGATGGTCAGTGCCTCCACGTCACGGTCGTCGACGACGGGCGAGCCGGCGAGCAGTGAGTTGCGCACGGTCTCGAGGTTCATCCGGACCGACGCCTGGATGGCACTTCGCGGCACCACCGCGTAAGGCGGCCGTTGCTCGTCGCCGTCCTCGACCGTTCGCGCGACGAGTTCGTCGACATCGTCCATCAGCCTTGCCACGGCGTCGCGGAACGATTGCGCGGCGATGTCGGCGCGCAATGCTGGTTGTTTCAATCCGGCCTCCTGTCATGCAGTTTGCCGGACGTTGTAGCGGCATCCAATCGCGGCCGCCGACGGTTGTGGCGCTCGCCGTAGCAGTGGTGGTGGCCACATTGGACCATCGAGACGTCGGTGCACAGCGCGCCCCGCCACAGGGAAGGGACGTGAGGTGTGAGGATCACCGAGTTCTTCGATCGGGGGTTTCGTCAGAACCCGGAAGGTCCGGCGTACATCATGGCCGACCGCCAGTGGACCTACCGCGAGGCGTACGCCCTGTCCTGCCGGGTGGCACAGGGGTTGAGCACCGCGCTGAAGCCGGGCGCGAAGGTCGCTGTCCTGTCGCCGAACCACCCGGAGGCATGGATGTGCGTGCTCGGCAGCTGGCGAGCCGGGATGGTGTGGGTGCCGCTGAACCCCGCCATGCCGCAGGACGAGACGGCGGAGCTCGCCGCGGCCTTCGACTGCGAAGCCATCTTCTACCACTCGTCCATGGCAGGCGTGGTGGAGTCGCTTCGGGCCAAGTCGCCTGCTCTCCTGCTGGCCGTCTGCCTCGACCGGGAGACGGCGGACGGCCCCGAACTGCACCGCTGGTGCGCCTCCTACCCGGCCGGCCCCCCGGAGGTGCACACCGCGATCGACGACATCGTCGCGATTTCGCCGAACCGGTGGGACAACGGGCAGGCCCAAGGGCGTGATGAGCAGCCATCGCAACTTCCACACGTCCACCGCGCACCTGTTGATGCTGCTGAACTACGAGGCTCGCCAGCCGATCGTCAACCTCGCGGCGGCGCCGATGACCCACACCAGCGGGTTCCTCAGCCTGCCGGCGACCGCACGGGGTGGCACGGTCGTGGTGTTGGAGAAGGCCGACCACACGGTGCTCGCCGACGTGATCGAGCAGTACGGGGTCACCGAGATGTTCCTGCCCCCGACGGTGATCCACCGCTGGCTCGACCACCTGGAGGGCCACGAACGCGACTTCTCGTCGCTGCGCTACCTGATCTACGCCTCCGCCCCGATGTCGGTCGAGCGGCTCAGGCAGGCCATCGACGTCTACGGGCCGGTGATGACGGCCGCCTACGGCCAGACGGAGTCGCCGGGAACGATCGCGCTGATGCGTTGCGCGGAACTGTTCGAACCGGACGGCAGCCTCAACGAGACCCGGCTCGCCTCGTGCGGCCGGCCGACCCCGCTCCTCTCCTTCGAGATCCGCGACGGCAAGGGCGACGTCGTGCCCCGGGGGACGGCGGGCGAGATCTGTGTGCGGGGAGACACGGTCATGGCGGGCTACTACGCCCAGCCCGAGCAGACGGCCGAGACGGTGGTCGACGGCTGGCTGCACACCGGCGACATCGGTCACCTCGACAGCGACGGCTACCTGTACATCACCGACCGGAAGAAGGACCTGATCATTTCGGGTGGGTTCAACGTCTATCCGAGCGAGGTGGAACAGGTCCTGTGGAGCCACCCAGCGGTGGGTGACTGCGCCGTCGTCGGCATTCCGCATCCGGACTGGGGCGAAGCGGTGACCGGCGTGGTCGAGCTGCGGCCAGGGGCCGACGCCACCCCGGAGGAGCTTCTCGCCTGGTGCCGCGAACGTCTGGGCGGTATCCGGGCTCCGAAGCGCATCGACATCGTTCGGGAACTTCCGCGCAGCCCGAACGGGAAGGTTCTCAAGAACCGCGTGCGCGAGCCGTACTGGCGTGGCGTCGACCGGCACATCTGACGCTGCCGCCGAACCCCGAAGGAGAACACCGAGCCATCCGAGCCACGCCCTCGGGGCGAGCGGCGTCCTGGTGGGCCGGGCCTACCTCTACGGGCTGGTGGGAGGCGGCGAGCGCGGCGTGGACCGGGCGTTGAGCATCCTGCGCACCGAGCTGACCCGCACGCTCCGCCTGCTCGGGTTCGCGGAGATAGCCGAGCTCTCCGACCGGCACGTCACGCTGAGCGACGCGGCGGGACGATAACGAGCCGACCGCGCGCCGCGTTGGAGCGATGGCCAAAGTCGCACCTTCTCCGTTGGGTTCACCTCCGTTGGCGCGGCCCGGACCGGCCGGAATCATCAGTCCTGTCCCTCTGCGCGCGGGCACGAAAGATGCCCAGAGCCGACGTCAACCGCTCGAGGAGCACCGATGTTGCTGTCCCAGCCCACAGACGGCTTCCGTCTCGCCTACGACCGGCGTGGTGACCCGGCCGGATCTCCCGTCCTGCTCTTGCACGGCTGGCCGGGTGACCGGACCGACCACGCGGCCGTGGCCGCACGCCTCGCCGATCTCGGCTACGACGTCGTCGTACCCGACCTGCGGGGGTTCGGGCAGTCCGACAAGCACGACCGGAGTCCCGCCGAGCACTACGGCGCCCCCGCCCAAGCGACCGGCGTGGCCGGGCTGCTCGACGAGCTGGGGATCTCGGCGGCCGTGGTCGGTGGTTACGACATCGGTGGCCGCGTCGGCCAGCAGCTCGCCGCCGAC
>JASLAV010001010.1 GCA_030146905.1 Lentzea sp.
TCCCGACCGCGTGGTTCGGCGCCCGGCTCGCGGAGGTCGGCTCCGGCGACACCGTGCTCGTGCTCGGCGCGGGCGTGGTCGGGCAGTTCGCGATCGCCTCCGCCAAGCGCCAGGGCGCCGGCAGGGTGATCGTCGTCGACGCCGAGAAGCCGGGCGAGCGCACCGGCGAGCAGTGGAAGCCGGGTGACGCGCCCCGGCAGGCGCTCGACTGGGCGGTCGAGGTGGTCGCGAAGGCCGGGACGATCGGGATCATCGGCGTCTACCCGCCGGGGTTCGACCAGTTCCCGATCGGGGACGCGATGAACAAGAACCTCACGCTGCGCATGGGCAACTGCAACCACCGCCGCTACGTGCCGCGCCTGCTGGACCTCGTGCTCACCGGCGAGGTCGACCCGCTCACGTTCGTCACGCAGCACGAGAAGCAGTCGTCCGCGATCGACGCCTACAAGTCGTTCGACCTGCGGGAGGACGGCTGGCTGAAGACGGTCCTCGATGTCGCCTGAGCGCGTCGTCGTCACCGGAGGGGCGGGCTTCCTCGGGTCGCACGTCTGCGAGGCGTTGCTGCGCGACGGCGCACAGGTGGTCTGCGTCGACTCGTCCCGCACCGGCTCGCGCGACAACGTGCCACCCGGTGCGGGCGTGGTGACGGCCGACGTGTCCCGGCCTCTCGACCTGCTGGGACCGGTCGACCTGGTCCTGCACCTGGCCTGTCCCGCCTCGCCCGCCGACTACCTGCGCATGCCGGTGGACACGCTGCGCACAGGCGGGTTCGGCACGTACCACGCGCTGGACCTCGCCCGCCGCAAGGGAGCCCGCGTGGTCATCGCGTCCACCAGCGAGGTGTACGGCAACCCCGAGGAGCACCCGCAGCGGAAGACCTACTGGGGCACGTGAACCCGATCGGGCCGCGCAGCGTCTACGACGAGGCGAAGCGGTTCGGCGAGGCGATGACCGTGGCGTTCCGCGCGGAGCACGGCGTCGACGCGGGGATCGTGCGGATCTTCAACACCTACGGGCCGAGGATGCGGGCGCACGACGGCAGGATGATCCCGACGTTCGTGCGGCAGGCACTGGCGGGTGAACCGCTGACCGTGCACGGGGACGGCCTGCAGACCAGGTCGTTGTGCTACGTCGACGACCTCGTCCGCGGGCTGCTCGCGATGGCGCGCAGCGACCACCCCGGCCCGATCAACCTCGGCAACCCCGCCGAGGTCACGGTGCTCGACGTGGCGCACAAGACGATCGAGGTCACCGGGAGCACGTCCGTCGTCCGCCACGTCGAGTCCATGCAGGACGACCCCCGGCGCCGCAGGCCCGACATCGGCCTGGCGCGGGAGGTGCTGGACTGGCAGCCCACGATCGGACTGGAAGAGGGCCTGCGCTCGTTTGCACGGGCCTTCGCCGGGTAGCCGCTGGTCATGCGAGTTCTCGGGATCAACGCGGTGTTCCACGACCCGGCTGCGGCGTTGGTGGTCGACGGGAAGGTCGTCGCGGCAGCGGAGGAGGAACGGTTCTCCCGCCGCAAGCACGGCAAACGGCCCGTGCCCTTCTCGGCGTGGGAACTGCCCGAACTGGCCGCCCGCTGGTGCCTCGAGCACGCCGGCATGACCCCGGCCGACCTCGACGCCGTCGCGTACTCCTACGACCCGAGCCTGGTCGACGCGGAGTACGCGCCGTGGGAGGAACTGCGCACGACCTACGCGCGGCGCGCGCCGGAGTTCCTGTCGACCGCGCTGCCGGGACTCGACCCGGCGATCGTGCGGTTCGTGCCGCACCACGTCGCGCACGCGGCGTCGACCGGCCTGGCGGCCCCGTTCGGCGGCAACTGCGCCGTGCTGGTGGCCGACGGACGCGGTGAGTGCGGCTCGCACCTCGCCGGCCGCTACGTCGACCAGGAGCTCACCACGTTCGCCTCGCAGCGGCTGCCGCACTCGCTCGGCCTGATGTACGAGGACCTGACCGCGCACCTGGGCTTCCTGCGGTCGAGCGACGAGTACAAGGTGATGGCACTGGCCTCCCACGCGAAGCCGGTGCACCTCGACCTGATGCGCGAGCACGTCCGGGTGCGCGACGGCGGCTTCGAGATCCGGCCGCTGGACTGGAACTCGCTGGCCAAGCAGCGCGAAGGCGAGGAGGAGCTCTCCCAGGAGCACGCGGAGCTGGCCGCGAGCGTGCAGGTGCGGCTGGAAGAGGTGCTGCTGGAGCTGGCGACGTGGCTGCACGACCGCACCGGTGAAACGCGGCTCACGATGGCCGGTGGTGTCGCGCTGAACTGCGTGGCGAACACGCGGATCTTCGCGGAGGGGCCGTTCGACGAGGTCTGGGTCCAGCCCGCGGCGGGAGACGCCGGCACCGCGCTGGGCGCCGCGCTCGCCGCGACCTCCGACACCGTGTCGCCGATGCCGGGAGCCGATCTCGGCCGCGGCTTCTCCGACGAGGAGATCGAGTCGGTGCTGCGCGTCGCCGCCGTCCCGTTCGAGAAGCCCGCCGACGTCGCGGTGGAGGTCGCCGAGGCACTGGCCGCGAACAAGATCGTGGCGTGGTTCCAGGGCCGCAGCGAGTACGGCCCGCGTGCGCTCGGCCGCCGCTCGCTGCTCGCGAACCCCTGCTACGCCGAGAACCTGACGCGGCTGAACGACGTGAAGGGACGCGAGCAGTTCCGCCCGGTGGCACCGATGGTGCTCGCCGACCGGGCCGCCGACGTCTTCACGCGCGGCCCGATCCCCAGCCCGTACATGCTGTTCGTGCACGACGTCCGTCCTGAGTGGAAGGACCGGATCCCGGCCGTGGTGCACGTGGACGGCACCGCGCGAGCCCAGACGGTCGCGGGCGACCCGTTGCTGGAACGGATGCTGCGCGAGTTCGAGGCCCGCAGCGGTGTGCCCGTCGTGGTGAACACCAGCCTCAACACCGCGGGACGCCCGATGGTCGACACCCCGCGCGACGCGCTGGAGTGCTTCGGTTCGTCCCCGGTCGACCTGCTCGCCATAGGCCCCTACGTGGTGCGCCGATGAGCTATTCGGTCGTGATCCCCACGGTCGGCCGACCGAACCTCGACGACCTGCTCGACGCGCTGGTCAAGGGTGAGGGGCCGGACCCGTGCGAGATCCTCGTGGTGGACGACAGCGAGACCCGGCTCGGTCCGGCGGCGGCGCGCAACACCGGCTGGCGGGAGGCGCGCGGCGACTGGGTGGCGTTCCTCGACGACGACGTGGTGCTGCCGCCCGACTGGAAGGCCCGGCTGTGCGCCGACCTCGAAGGCCTGCCGGACGACGTCGGGGCGAGCCAGGCGCAGATCTTCGTGCCGTTGCCGGAGGACCGCAGGCCGACCGACGCCGAACGCGGTACCGCCGGCCTCGCCACCGCGCACTGGATCACCGCCGACATGGCGTACCGCCGGGAAGCCCTGGCGAGGACGGGCGGTTTCGACGAACGGTTCCCGCGCGCCTACCGCGAGGACGCCGAACTGGCGCTGCGCGTGCAGGACCTCGGCTACCGGATCGTGCGCGGCTCCAGGGTCACGACGCACCCCGTGAAGCCCGCGACTTTCCTCACCAGCGTGCGCGACCAGCGCGGCAACGCCGACGACGCCCTCATGCGCCGGTTGGTGGGGCCGCGGTGGCGGTCGCGCATCGGCGGTCAGCCGGGACGGTTGCAGGCGCACGTGGCGACCACGGCGTCGGCGTTGCTGGCCGTCCTGTGCAGTGCGCTGGGATGGCGGCGCGTGGGAGGCGCGCTGGCCGCGGTGTGGGCTGGCCGCACCGCGTGGTTCGCGGTGGTGCGGATCGCGCCGGGACCGCGGACGTGGAGCGAGATCGTGCGGATGACCGTGACGAGCGCGCTGATCCCGCCCGCCGCCTGCTGGCACCGGCTGCGCGGTGAGGTGCGGCACCGGCGGGTGCGGCCGTGAGGATCCTGGTGCTGCGGGCGCTCGGGCTGGGCGACCTGCTGACGGCGGTGCCCGCGCTGCGCGGCGTGCGGATGGCGTTCCCCGACGCGGAGATCACGCTGGCGGCGCCCGCGTGGTTATCGGACGCGGTGGACCGCATCGACGCCGTGGACCGGCTGCTGCCCACCGCCGAGCTGGCCCCGATCGACTTCGACGGTCCCGATCTCGCGATCAACCTGCACGGCAGGGGACCGCAGAGCGTGGAGAGGCTGCTGGCCACCGGACCGCGCCGGTTGATCACCTACGGGGGACACGGCGTGCAGGACGAGCGGGTGTCCGCGCTGGAGTGGCCCGCCGACCGGCACGAGGTGTGGCGGTGGTGCGACCTGCTGCAACGGCACGGCATCCACTGCGACCCCTACGACTTCCGCCTGCCTCCAGCCGGCGACCGGACGGGCCGGATCGTGATCCACCCCGGTGCGAGCACCGGCGCCCGCAGGTGGCCGGCCGACAGGTACGCGACCGTCGCGCACGCGCTGGGGCCGGGCGTGGTGGTCACCGCCGGCCCCGGTGAGCTCGACCTCGCCCGGCGGATCGCACCGGACCCGTTCAGCGGCAGCCTGGCGGAGCTCATGGACCTCGTCGCCACCGCCAGGCTCGTCATCTGCGGGGACACCGGCGTCGCGCACGTCGCCACCGCCTACCGGACCCCGTCGGTCCTGCTGTTCGGGCCGATGTCCCCGCGGCTGTGGGGCCCGCTCCGCGGCCCCCACCACGTGCTGTGGCACGGCATGAGCGGTGACACGTTCGCGGAGGAACCGGACCCCGGGTTGCTGGAGATCACCACGGAAGAAGTTCTCGACGCGGTAGGAGGTGTCCTGTGCGGATCGGAGTCATCGGCGCGGGCTACGTCGGCTTGACCACGGCCGCGTGCTTCGCCCACCTCGGGCACGACGTCACCTGCGCGGACGTGGACGAGGCCAAGATCGAGGCACTCGGCGCCGGGGAGGTCTCACTGCACGAGCCGGGGCTGACCGAGCTCGTCGCGGAAGGGCTGGGCAACGGCAGGCTGAGGTTCGTGACGGGCAGCAGTCTGTCCGATGTGGACTGCACGTTCGTCTGCGTGCCGACGCCGACCGGTGCCAACGGCTCCGCCGACCTGTCCGCCGTCGAGGACGTGCTCGGCAAGGCGCCCACGCCGGTGGTGCTGAAGTCGACGGTGCCCGTCGGCACGGCGGCGAGGTATCCCGGTGTCGTCTCGAACCCGGAGTTCCTGCGCGAGGGCCACGCCGTCGAGGACTTCCTGCGGCCGCAACGGATCGTGGTGGGCGCCCAGGACGAACGGCGGGCCCACGAGGTGGCCGAGCTGTACGCGGAGACCCGCGCG
>JASLAV010001075.1 GCA_030146905.1 Lentzea sp.
GTCGCTGCAGGTGCACATCTCCAGCCTGCGCAGGGCGGGGCTGCCGGTCGAGCACAGGGCGGCGGGGTACGTCCTCAACGCCGACCCGGACGACGTCGACCTGCACCTGTTCCGCAAGCTCGTGGCCAGGGCCGGCGAGGAGCCCGACCTCAAGCTCAAGGCGGAGGCCCTCAACGAGGCGCTGCGGCTCTGGCGCGGCACGCCGGCTGCGTTCGCGCAGACGCTCGACGTGCAGCGGCTCGCGGCCGCGGAGGCGCTGGTCGACGCCGAGCTCGCGCTGGGGCGGCACGCGGAGATCGTCGAGAAGCTCGGGGTCTTCGTCGCCGAGTACCCGCTGGCCGAACGGCTCCGCGGGCAGCTCATGACCGCGCTCGCGAGGGCGGGGCGTCGCGCGGACGCCATGCGGGTGTTCCGCGAGACGCGCAAGGTGCTCGTCGACGAGCTGGGCGTCGAGCCGGGCGAGCAGCTCCAGCAGCTCTACCGGGACGTGCTGGAGGGCACGCGCGACAGCCGCCGCAACTACCTGCCGCGCGACGCGGGGGACTTCACCGGGCGCGACCGGGAGCTCGGCAGGCTGCTCGACGGCGACGGCGGCGTGTGGTGGATCGAGGGGCCCGCGGGTGTCGGCAAGTCGGCGCTGGCCGTGCACGCGGCGCACCGGCTCGCGGACCGCTATCCCGACGGACAGCTGTTCGTCGACCTGCACTCGCCGTCGGGGGCGCTGGACGCGTTGCTGCGCGCGATGGACGTGCCCAGCGAACGGATTCCGGAGTCCGCGGAGGAACGCGCGGCGTTGTGGCGTGCGACGGTCGGCGGGCGGCGCGTGGTGATCGTGCTGGACGGCGTCACGAGCGTGTCGCAGGTCAGGCCGCTGCTGCCCGGCAGCCCCGGCTGTCTCACGCTGATCACCAGCCGCAGCCGCCTGTGCGGGCTCGAAGGCGTGCGCCGGATCCCGCTCGACGTGCTCAGCGCCGACGAGGCGGTCACCCTGCTGGGCAGGATCCTCGGCGACGACAGGGTCTCCGCGGAACCGGACCAGTCCAGGGAGGTCGCGCGGCTCTGCGGGTACCTGCCGCTCGCCGTGCGGATCACCGGCGCGCGGCTGGCGGGACGGGCGCACTGGCCGGTGTCCAAGCTGGTCAAAAGGCTCTCCAGCGAACGCAGCAGGCTCGACGAGCTGGTCGCCGACGACCTCGCCGTGCGGTCGAGCCTGGAGCTCACCTACCGGGCGCTCGACGAGAACGTCCGCGCCGCGTACCGGATCTTCGGGTTCCTCGGGCTGCCGGAGGTGCCGAGCTTCCTGTGGGTGCACCTGTTCGACGAGGACGTGCTGGACCAGCTCGTCGACGCGCGGCTGCTCGACGTCATCGGCAGCGCGCGCTACCGGATGCACGAGCTGGTGCGGCTGCACGCCCGCGAGCTGGCCGAGGCGGAGGACCCGCTGCCGCGGCGGGAGGACGCCGTGCGCAGAGCGGTCGTCGCCGCCTTGTCCACTGTGGACGGACTGACGGAGCACCTCTTCCTCGCCGTGCCGCGCATGCAGGACTCGATGGGCGTGCTGATGACGGCGGCGCGCCCGACCGACAAGGACGCCTGGTTCGCGCGCGAGGAGCCGTTGCTGACCAAGCTGGTCGAACGCGCGGCGGAGCTCGGCCTCGCGGAGATCGCGTCGCAGCTGGCGGAAGTGCTGGTCTTCGCCTGGTTCGGGCTCCGCAACCGCTACGAGGCCTGGGAACGCACGCACACGGCGGTGCTGGAAGCCGTGTGGAAGACGGGGGACCTCCGGCTGGAGGCGGTGCTGCGCTGCAGCCTCGGCCAGATGCACTACAAGCGCGACAACCTGGTCGAGGCGCGGTCGTGGTTCGAGACGGCGCAGACGTTGTTCGTGAACATCGGCGACAAGCACGGCGAGGCCGTCGCGATGAACGGCATCGGCATGGTCTGCCGTGAGCTCGGCGAGTACCCGAGCGCGCTGGAGGCGCTCGGCCGTGCCCGTGAGCTGCTGGAGTCGGACGACCCGGAAGGCGTCGCGCACGCGCTCTACGGAATCGGCTCCATCAAACGGGATCTCGGTGATGACGCCGGCGCGTTCGAGACGCTCGCGACCGCGGAGTCCGGCTACCGCGCGGCGAGGAGCCGTCGCGGCGAGGCGCTGGCGGCACGCGGGATCGGGCTCGTGCACCGCGCCCGCGGCGAGCTGGACCTGGCGGAGGAGCACATCCGGCGCGCCCACGAGATGGTCACGGGCACCGGTGACGAGCTGCTCGGCTGCTACACCGCCCAGGCGTGGGCGAAGGTGTTGCTGCGCAAGGGTTCGTTCGACCCGGCGGAGAAGTTGCTGCGCCAGGCGATGAACGGCTGCCGCGACGTCGGCGACAGGTTCGGCGAGGCGCTCGTCCGCCGCACGCTGGGGGAGTGGCGGCTCGCGGCGGGCGACTACCGCGGCGCCCGCGCCGTGCTGACCGAGGCGATCACGGCGTGGAACGACCTCGGCCTGCCGCTGTGGCGGGCGAGGACCCTGCGGGACCTGGGCGCGGTCCACGCCTGCTCGGGGGACCTGGCAGGCGCGGACCGCTGCTGGGACGAGGCCGCCGGGCTCTTCGCGCGGCTGGGCACCCGTGAGTCGGGGGAGGTGCGCCAGTGGCACGCCCGGTGGGGCCTCGCGATCAGCTGACCGGCCAGGTCAGCCGCTGATCTTCTTGTACTTCCACGGGGCGTAGCCGCCGCTCTTCAGCGACGAGATGGACACGGTCTCGTGGTCCATGTCCGTCGAGGTGCTGCCCTCCTCGTAGATCCACGCGGACGTCTTCGCGGAGTTGGCCCACTTCTCGAACAGCTTCACGTGGCCGTTGCGCAGGATCATGTCGCCCGGCTTGAGGTTCGCCCACGAGATCTTCGTGGCGACCTCGTCCAGGTTGCGCGTGTTCCGGCTCGTCGTGAGCTTCCACGTCATGGACACGAAGCCGGAGCAGTCCGTGCGGTACTTCTTGCCCTTGTTGATGTCCCACGCGGACGCGGACTGGCTGTACGGAACCTTGCGGTCCCACCAGTCCTTGGCCCGCTTGATCACCTCGGTACGGGTGATCGTGCCGCCGTACCCGGCCGCCGCCTGGA
>JASLAV010001041.1 GCA_030146905.1 Lentzea sp.
GGATCACCACCGACCTGCACCGGCGGGACGAGAGCGGTCACGCGGTGGTGTTCCGCGAGCTGTGCGGGTCGCTCTACCGGAGCCTCGACAGCGCGCAGCAGCGGATGTTCCGCGAAGCGCTCGTCAGCGGCCTGACCGCGTTCCGCTCCGCGGACTTGGAGCCGTGGGTGACCGTCGCGGCCCAGGGCGGCTTCGAGATCGGTGTGGACCAGCTGCGCGAGTGGGCCGCGTCCCGTCCCGTGCCCAAGCGGGACACCGGACCGTTGCAGCTGCTGCTCGACGACCTGGGCATCGGCCACGACCTCGTCGAGACGTGAGGTCTGCCGAGGACTGGCGGACGCTCGTCGCCTGTCAGCAGCCGGAGTGGCCCGATCAGGTCCGGCTCGACGAGGTGGTCGACGATCTGAGGGCCTCGCCCCCGTTGGTCACACCCCGGGAATGCGACACGCTCACCGCACAGCTCGCCCAAGTCGCCGAAGGCGCAGCGTTCCTGGTGCAGGGCGGCGACTGCGCCGAACGTCTCGACACCCTCTCGGCCGGGGCGATCCGGCGCAAACTCCGCCTGCTGCGACAGATGTCCGCGATCCTCACGTCCGCCTCGACGCTCCCGGTGGTCACCGTGGGCCGGATCGCCGGCCAGTACGCCAAGCCCAGGTCCTCGCCGACCGAGACCGCCGACGGGCGCACGCTGCCGGTGTACCGGGGTGACGCGGTGAACGGCATCGGCTTCACCCAGGCCGAACGGGAGCCGGATCCGGCGCGGTTGCGCCGCGTGTACGACGCCTCGCGGTACACGTCGGGCGTGCTGCGGGGGGAGTTGTGCACGAGTCACGAGGGTCTGCTGCTCGACTACGAGGAAGCCCTGACCCACCGCGACCCGGTTTCCGGCCGGCGCTACGCGGGAAGCGGCCACCTGCTGTGGATCGGCGACCGCACCAGGCAGCTCGACGGCGCCCACGTCGCCTACTTCGCGTCCATCGACAACCCCGTCGCCGTGAAGCTGGGCCCGAGCACCACACCCGAGCACGCGCTGGCCCTGGTCGACCGCCTCGACCCCGACCGCAGGCCGGGCAGGCTGACGTTCATCGTGCGCATGGGGGCCGGCCGGGTGCGAGACCTGCTGCCGGAGCTGGTGGAGAAGGTCAACGCCTCGGGAGCACCGGTGGCGTGGGTGTGCGATCCCATGCACGGCAACACGTTCCAGGCACCCAACCGGTACAAGACCCGGCGGTTCGACGACATCCTCGCCGAGGTGGCGGGCTTCGTCGAGGTGCATCGGGCGCTCGGCACCCATGCCGGCGGCCTGCACGTCGAACTGACCGGCGAGGACGTGACCGAGTGCGTCGGCCGCGGAGTGGGTTTCGACGACCTGCACCGCAACTACGAGTCGGCGTGCGACCCTCGCCTCAACGCCGGCCAGGCACTCGAGCTCGCCTCCCTGGTCGCCGAAATGCTCCGGTGACCAGGGAGGCGGGCGATCAGGCCGGGTTCGTGTAGAGCGTTCCCTCCGACCAGATGTACCGGGTCCCGCCCCACCGGGCGGCCGACTCGACGTCGGGGAAGAAGCCCCGTCCCTCCAGGTTCGCGCTGGTGTTGCACAGCACGGGAATCCCGCTGATCTCCGCGTAGGCGGTGAGGATCCGCACCGTCGCGGTGTCCTGGGTGGACGCGATGGTCTGGAGCCTGGCGGTGCCGTCCAGGTGCACGATCGCCGGGACGCGCTCGGCCCAGCCGGGCCGCATGCGGTGCTCGAAGATCATGTACGGGTCGGGCGTGCCGGGGTCGAAGACCTCCTGCGCGCGGTCCTCCAGGCAGATGGGCGCGACGGGCCGGTACTGGGCCCGGTTCTTGATGTCGTTGAGCCTGTCCTTCATCCGGGTGCTGGTCGCGGGCGCGATGATGCTGCGGTTGCCCAGGGCGCGCGGGCCCAGCTCCGCCCTGCCGGACAGGACGACCACCGGTTCGTCCTCCTCGTGCAGCAGGGCGGCCAGCTGTCGTTCGTCGCAGGGTCGTGCGAGCCATCCGTCGGGGAGGGTGCCGGTGGTGATCCGCGGTCCGCTGTAGACGTTCCACTCCAGCGCCGTCGTGCCGCGCCGGAACATCTCGCAGGCGGCGGTGCCGATCGCCGCTCCCGCGTCGTTGGGGAACGGCGGGATGAAGACGTCCCGGAAGACCCCGCTGGCCCTGATCGCGGTGTTCCACTTGATGTTCAGCGCGCAGCCGCCGCCGAGCACCAGGTTGTGGCTGTCTCCGGGGAAGCGGCCGCGCACCGCCGAGGTGAGCCGCTCAAGCAGGTTCCGGCCGAGGTAGGCCTGGTAGGTGGCGATGAGGTCCGCGTTGGACAGGCCCGGCATCAGCTCGTCGCGGTTCGCGGCGACCTTGTCCCCCAGCACACCCACCTTGTCGACGGTGATGTCGCTGAGCTCCGCCATGAGGTCGTCGAAGACGGCGAAGGCACCGGTCTCGACCCGGCCCTTGGCCGCGTACGCCATGGCCTTGCCGGCGACGGAGAGGTGGTGGCGGATGAACCGGTCCGACGTGATGTCGTCGGTGTCGGGCAGGTACGGCTCGAACCGGGCGCAGAAGGCCGCGAAGCTGCCGCCGAAGACGGGCATGAGGGCCTCGACGAACCGCACCTCGCGGGTCGCGGCCAGCACCCGGTACAGGCGCGGCGTGATGAGGCCGTCCCACACCAGGACGAACGCGTCCTCGCCCCTGGCGGCGAACGGGCTCGAGCAGTACGTGCCGATGAGGTGGTTGGCGACGTGGGTGTAGCTGGCGTAGTCGCCGAGACCGTGGCCGCTGAAGGAGTGGCGTTGCAGCGGACCGTCGTCACCGGGGCTCTCCAGGTACGGTGCGACCCGGAGGTGCACCGGCAGGCCGCCGGTGTTCACGGCGACGGCGGTCTCGCCCGCGGCGTCCTCCGTGTACCAGCCGTCGACCACGAACTGGTCGATGTCGGCGTGTGTCAGACCCTCCGCCGCGAGGATCTCGGTCACGCGTTCGAGGTCCCCGAGGGAGCTGTAGCGTTCGCCGTTCCGCAGCTTCTCGATCTCGTAGCTGAAGAGAAGGCGACCGTCCTCGATGACGGCGACCCCGCCGTCGTGTGATGCCTTGATTCCGCAAATGCGCATAGGTCAGCCGTACCTTTTCCGGAGATGTGAGAAATCGTCTAACGGTGGTTCAGCCGTACCGGCAGCGAGTCGAGCCCGCGAATGATCGTGCTGTTGCGCCACCGCAGGTCCCCGGAATCGGCGGCGAGCCTCATGGCGGGGAACGCGTCGAGAAGGGCGTCGAACGCCATCTGCACCTCCACCCGCGCGAGCGGCGCCCCGAGGCAGTGGTGGATGCCGTGCCCGAAGGCCACGTGACCGGCGGCGGACCGGCGGACGTCCAGCGCGTGCGGGTCACCGAAGCGCTGCGGGTCGCGGTTGGCGGAGGCGATCGCCACCAGCACGAAGGCGCCGGCGGGGATCTCCACGTCACCGACGCGCACCGGCTCCGTCGCACAGCGGAAGGTGGCGTGCTTGAGCGGGCTCTCGAGCCGCAGGAACTCCTCGACCGCGCCGGGGAGCAGTGAGCGGTCCTCGCGCAGCGCCTCCCACTGGTCCAGGTTGCGCAGGAGGTGCAGCGTGCCGTTGCCGAGTGCGTTGAGGGTGGTCTCGAAACCGGCGATGAACAGCAGGTAGGCGGTGGAGACCAGTTCGGTCTCGGTGAGCCGGTCGTCGACGTCGCGCGCCGCGACCAGAGCGGTGAGCAGGTCGTCGGTGGTCGCGCGGCGTTTGCGCTCGACCAGTTCGCCCAGGTACCCGGCCACCGCTGTCGCGGCGGCGGTCGCCGCCTCCGGGGACTCACCGGAGACGAGCGCCTTGGACCACGACTTGAACTCCTGCTGCTCCTCGACCGGTACGCCCAGCAGCAGGCAGATCACCCGGATCGGCAGCGGGAACGCGAACGCCTCCAGCAGGTCCACGGTGTCGTGGCCCTTCAGGTCCTCGACCAGCCCGTCGGTGATCTTCTGGATCTCCGGCCGGAGCGCCTGGATGGCGCGGACGGTGAAGGCCTTGCTCACGAGCTTGCGGAGCCTGGTGTGGTCCGGCGGGTCGGTGTGCATCATGTGGCTGGCGATGGCGGAGGAGAAACCACCGCGCTTGGTGCGGTCCGGCTCCTTCTGCGCGAACAGGCCGTCGATCCTGTTCAGGTCGGTGCTCAGCCGGGGGTCCGCCAGAGCGGAGCGCACGGCGTCGTAGCCGGTGATGAGCCAGACCGGCAGGCCGCCGATCAGGGGGACCCCAGGGGGCATCCGCACCCGGTGCGCCGAGCCTTCGGTGCTGAGCTTCGCGTACACCGAGTACGGGTCCTGCACGAACGCGTCGTCGAGTTCCAGAAGGGTGGAATCGTGGTCCATGGGCACGTCCTCGAAACGAAGGCTGTCCTCCTGGAATCCCTATCAAGGACGACCGGCCGTCGCAATGATGCCTATCAAAAAGCCTAAGCGCGTCTCGAATCGCGTGACTGTCCAGTCGGTTACTGCTAGCGTTCGGCGCTGTTTCCATTTGCGACTCGGAGAGCACATTGCGACTTGCGCAAGTAATGGCAGACGTCTTCGAGCGCTACGGTGAGCGTCCCGCTGTCGGTGAGCGCGCGAGGGAGTTCGTGCGGGACGCCGGGACAGGGCGTGTCTCGGTCCGTCTCCTGCCCCGCTACGAGACGACCACCTACCGCGAACTGTGGAGCCGCATCCGCGCGGTCGCGAGCGAATGGCACCACCACCCGCGGTACCCCGTCGTCGCGGGCGACCGGGTGGCCCTCCTCGGATTCACGAGCCGCGACTACGCGACCCTGGACCTCGCGTGCGGTTATCTGGGCGCTGTCAGCGTTCCGCTGCAGACCGGTGCCTCGGCCGAGGACCTGACCTCCATCGTGGCGGAGACCGAGCCGGTCCTCGTCGCCACGAGCATCGAGCGCCTGGACGCGGCGGCCGAGCTGGCCCTGCGCGCGCCGTCGGTCCAGCGGCTGGTGGTGTTCGACCACCACCCGAACGTCGAGGACCAGGCGGAGCGGCTCGCCGCCGCCCGCGACAGGCTGGTCCGAGCCGGGCGGGATGTCGTTGCGCTGCACGAGGTTCTCGACCTCGGCGCGACCTTGCCGGAGGCACCGCCGTACACCCCGGGCGACGACGAGGACCCGCTCGCCAAGCTCATCTACACCTCGGGCAGCACCGGAACGCCCAAGGGCGCGATCTACACCGAGCGGCTGGCCAGGGTGACGTGGGAGGACCGGGCGAAGCGGACTCCCGAGGGCGGCCTGGTCACCGTCCACTACACGCCGCTGAGCCACTTCGCGGGCTACTTCACGCTGACGAACACACTGGCGCGCGGTGGTACCAGTTGCTTCACCGCCAGCAGCGACCTCTCGACGTTCCTGGAGGACGTCGCTCTCGTGCGGCCCACCGAGCTCTCCCTGGTGCCGCGGGTGTGCGAGATGCTCTACCAGCGCTACCAGAGCGAGCTGGGTGCTGCCGACCCGGCCGAGGTGCTCACGCGCCTCCGCGAGGGCGTCCTCGGAGGGCGCGTCTCCTTCGCCACCTGTGGTTCCGCGCCGATGTCGGCCACGCTGACGGAGTTCGTCGAGTCGCTCCTCGGCGTTCCCCTGTACGACATGTACGGCTCCACCGAGGTCCCGGGCATCGCCGTCAACGGCACGCTGATGAACCCACCCGTGTTCGACTACAAGCTCGCCGACGTGCCGGAGCTCGGTTACTTCCGCACCGACACCCCGCACCCGCGCGGCGAGCTGCGGCTGAAAGCGGACGGCATCCCCGGCTACTACAAGCAGCCGGAACTGACGGCCGATCTGTTCGACGAGGACGGGTACTACAAGACCGGAGACATCGTCGCGGAGCTCGGTCCGCGCCGCATCGCCGTCGTAGACCGCCTCAAGAGCGTCCTGAAGCTGTCCCAGGGCGAGTTCGTGGCCGTCGCCCGGCTGGAGGCCGTCTTCGCCGCCGCGCCGTTGGTGCGGCAGATCTTCGTGCACGGCAGCAGCGAGCGCTCCTACCTGCTCGCCGTCGTCGTGCCGGCCGAGGACGCCCTGGAGCGGTACGGCGACGACCTCGAACCGCTGCTGATCGAGTCGTTCCGGCGGATCGCGAAGGACGCGGGCCTGAAGTCGTACGAGATCCCCCGCGGCCTGCTGCTCGAGACCGAGCCGTTCAGCCAGGCCAACGGCCTGCTGTCGGACCAGTGCAAGCTGTTGTGGCCCAAGCTCGTGCAGCGTTACGGCGAGCGGCTGGAACAGCTGTACGACGAGATCTCGGCCCGCGAGAGCCAGGAGTTGCTCGACCTGCGCCGCACTGGTGGCGACCAGCCGGTGCTGGAGACCGTCCAGCGGGCCGCACGGGCACTGCTCGCGGGCTCGACGGCCGAGGTGAGCCCTTCCGCGTACTTCCGCGACCTCGGCGGCGACTCGCTGTCGGCGGTGTCGCTGTCGAACCTGTTGCACGACACCTTCGGCATCCGAGTGCCGATCGACGTCATCATCAGTCCCGCGCACGACCTGAGGCAGCTGGCCGCCTACGTCGAGGCCAAGCGCACGGCCACCGCGACGCGGCCCACCTTCGCGTCGGTGCACGGCGACGACGCCGGCGAGGTGCACGCACGGGACCTCAGCCTCGACCGGTTCATCGACGCGGAAACCCTGGACGGTGCCCGCCACCTGCCACGCCCGGCGGGGGAGCCCCGCCGCGTCCTGCTGACCGGCGCGAGCGGGTACCTGGGGCGCTTCCTCGCCCTCGAATGGCTCCACCGCCTGGCTCCGGTCGCCGGCAAGCTGATCGTCGTCGTCCGCGGCAAGGACCCCGGCGCCGCCGGGCAGCGCCTGACCGACGCCTTCGGCACCGCTGACCCCGAACTCACGCGCACCTTCGAGAAGCTGGCCGCGGAGCACCTGGAGGTGCTGGCGGGGGACATCGCCGAGCCGCGGCTGGGCTTGGACGAGCCGACGTGGGACCGGCTGACCGGCGAGGTGGACCTGATCGTCCACGCGGGCGCCCTGGTGAACCACGTGCTGCCGTACCGCCACCTGTTCGACGCCAACGTCCTGGGAACAGCGGAGCTCATCCGCCTGTCCCTGACCGACCGGCTCAAGCCGATCACCTACATCTCCAGCGTGGCGGTTGCCAGGTCGCGCGGGGGAGAGCCCCTGGACGAGGACTCCGACGTGCGCACCGCGCTGCCGGTCCAGCGCGTCGACGACGGGTACGCCGCCGGGTACACGACGAGCAAGTGGGCGGGGGAGGTGCTGCTGCGGGAGGCGCACGACCTGTGCGGCCTGCCGGTGACGGTGTTCCGCTCCACCATGATCCTCGCGCACAGCGAGTACGCCGGGCAGTTGAACGCTTACGACATGTTCAGCCGGTTGATGTTCAGCATCCTCGCGACAGGCGTGGCCCCGCGTTCTTTCTACCGCGGTGCGGGTGCCCACTACGACGGCCTGCCCGTCGACTTCACCGCGGCGTCGATCGTCACGCTGGGACCGGCCACCTCCGGGTACCGGACGTTCAGCCTGATCAACCCGCACGACGACGGGATCTCGCTCGACACGTTCGTGGAGTGGCTCGCCGAGGACGGCCACGGCATCGAGCGGATCGAGGACCACGGCGACTGGCTGGTCCGCGTCGAGGCCGCCCTGCGCACCCTGCCGGAGACCCAGCGGCAGTACTCGATCCTCCCGCTGCTGCACGGCTTCCGGGAACCGGAACCGGCGGTGCCCGGCTCGGACGTCCCGTCGTCCCGTTTCCGGGAGGCCGCCGGCGGCGACATCCCGCACCTGTCCCGATCCCTCATCCGCAAGTGCGCGACGGACCTGCGGCGCCTGATCCCGAATCCAGAGGTCTCCTGAACGTGAGCGAGTACGACTACATCGTGGTGGGCGGCGGAAGCGCGGGATGCGTGGTCGCCGCTCGCCTGGCCGAGAACGCGAACGTGCTGTTGCTGGAGGCGGGCAGCGCGTCTCCGGTGACCGCCGCGCCGAACAGCTGGCTGTCCCTCCTGGGCTCCGAGTCGGACTGGCGGGACACGACCCTGCCGGAACCGGAACTGGGCAGGACTGTCGCCTGGCCGCGCGGAAAAGCGCTGGGCGGCTCCTCCGGCATCAACGGGATGATCTTCGCCAGAGGGCACAGGAGCAGCTACGACTGGGGCAAGGGCTGGGAGTTCGACGACCTGCTGCCGTTCTTCCGGCGCAGCGAGCACGCCCCCACCCGCGACCCGGCCCTGCGCGGCGTCGGGGGCCCTCTGGAGGTCACCCCGGCGAAGCAGCAGCACCCGACAGCGGCAGCGTTCGTGGACGCGGCGGAAGAAACCGGTCACCGGCGTGCGACGGACATCAGCGGAGGCTTGGAGGAGGGCGTCGGCTGGGTCGACCTGAACATCGTCGGAGGAGCCAGGCAGAGCGCCGCCGACGCGTACCTGGGCTCGTGGACCAACCTCGACGTGGTGACGGACGCGGTGGTCGAGCGCGTGGTCCTCAATGGACGGAGGGCCACCGGTGTCGAGTACACCGCCGGCGGGGAGCGGATCCGCGCGGAAGCCACCGAAGTGGTGCTGTGCGCGGGCACCGTCGGAACCGCCGAACTGATGATGCGGAGCGGAATCGGCCCTGCCGGCCACCTGCGTGACATGAACGTCGACGTCGTCGCAGATCTGCCCGGCGTGGGGGAGAACCTGCACGACCACCCCTTGTCCTACGTGATGTACACCAGTGCGCGACCGGTGCCGGTGGGTTCGAACAACAACGTCGAGGTGGTCGGACTGCTGCGCAGCGACCCCGGACTGGAGACCCCTGACCTGCAGGCCTGCCTGTCACCGACAGGGGAGAGCTCCTACCTGATCGTGTTCTCCCTGATGACCCCGCACAGCCGTGGCCGACTCCGCCTGGCGGACCGGGGAGTCGCGCTGGCGCCGCACTACCTGACCGACGCGCGGGACATGACCGCGATGGTGAACGGAATGGGGCTGGCACGCGAGATCGGCGCGGCGAGCGCCCTCAAGCCGTGGCGCGGCCAGGAACTGGAGACGGGCGGCGAACCTTACATCAGGGCGACCGCGGCGCCGTACTACCACTACGTCGGCACGTGCAAGCTGGGCACGGACGAGATGTCGGTGGTGGACCCGGATCTGCGCGTGCACGGCATCGAGGGCCTGCGGATCGCGGACGCCTCGGTGATCCCGCAGATCCCGTCGGCCAACACCTACGCGACCGTGATCGCGATCGCGGAACGGGCCGCGAGCCTCATCAGCGCAGCCGCGACCGCGGGGTGAACCGCGCCTCGCCCGTCGCCCTGGGCGAGCGGACCGTCTTCCGGCACGCACCACGGCAGACCGGCCACGAACGTTCCAGCCGGACGGCGGACCGACCGCCAGCAGGACGAGCACCACCGCGGTCGTCACGGGGAGCTTGAGCAGGAGGGTTGAACGCGGTTCCCCGGCCGTGGTCATCGGCCGTCAGCCGGGACGTCCGGTCGTGGCCGTCCCGCGCACGTCGTCCCCGCAGCGGGCAGCACGCCGTCGACCAGGTAGCGGTTCACCGCGTCGTCGACGCAGGCGTTGCCGCGCCTGGCGTATTGGCCGTGGTCCCCGTCGTCGGTGACGGTGATCAGCCGGCTGCCGAGCCGCTGCGCCATCGCGACGCCGCCCGCGAAGGCGGTCTGGACGTCCCCTTCCGCCTGCACCACCAGACCGGCCGGGTAGCCGTCGCGCTCGACTCGCGTCGGCGGTTCCGACGGCGTGAACGAGCGGAGGGTGCACGGGTCGGGCAATGCCGTCCTGGCGCCCCAGCCGTACGGGTACCGCTTGCCGAACTCCGCGACGTCCTTGCGGTAGACGCCGAGATCGGACGGCCACGGCGTCTCGCAGTGGATCGTGCGGTTGACCGGGATGTAGCTCGTCACCGTCCCGTACGCAGGCACCGCGGGAGGCGCGGGAGGGGTGAACACGCCCGTGTCCCTGGTCCTGCGCACCGTTTCCGCCAGCCCCGGCCAGTCGGAACGCAGCGTGGACCCGAACCCGACCTCCTGGTCGAAGCCCGTCTGCTGGCCGGGCCTGCCGTTCTGCGGTTCGGCGGGCAACCCGAGGGCGACGCGTTCCACGGTGGCGAGGACGGCCGAGGGGGACCTGCCCAGGCCGTAACGGCTGTCGCGCCGGCTGACCCAGTCCGCCCACGCCTCCAGGTTCCGGCGGTGGGCGACCGCGCTGGCCATGCCGACGTCGCGCCAGTTCAGGTCCGGCGGGAGCGAGGAGTCGAGCACGCTGCGGTCGAGGTGGGCGCCGAACGTGCTGCCGTAGACCGCGCCGAGGTACGTCCCGTACGAGTACCCGACATAGCTGATCTTGTCCTCACCGAGGACACCGCGGATGACATCCATGTCCCTCGCGGTGGCGCGAGTGTTGATGAACGGGCGGACGTCGGCGTCGTGCCGGCAGCCCTCGTCCACGGCCTTCGCCCACGTGGTGCGGGCGTCGAAGTCCGCCGGCGTCGGGCGGGAGGCGACTGGCCGGGACGTGTCCGGTTCCTCGCACGACAGCGGCGTGGACCGCCCGACCCCTCTCGGGTCGAAGCCGATCAGGTCGTAGACCTCGTGCAGGGGCGTTGAGGCGAACCGCGTCTTCGGCCAGGAGACCAGGTTCCCCGCCGCGTCCAGGTCGATGAGGCCGGAGCCACCGGGCCCGCCGGGGTTGGACAGCAGGACTCCCCGGCGCCGGGCCGGGTCGGACGCCCGCTGCCTGCTGACGGCGATCGTGATCGTGGTGCCGTTCGGACGGGAGTGGTCGAGCGGGACCGCGAGCGTCGCGCACTCGACCGACTCGTCGAAGTCGCAGGGTTGCCAGGCGGGCTGCTGCTCGTAGAAGGACCGCAGCTCCTTTTGGACCTGGGCTGCTTGGGGCTGGGTTGCTTGGGTCTGGGCCGCCTGGGATCGGGCGGCGACGACAGGGGTGAGCACCCCGGCCGCGGCGAGGACCGCCGCTGTGAGGGCGGCGGCCCTCAGGCCGCGCTGGAGGGTTCGTGATCCGGTCATGGGCTCGACCGTGCCGCCCACGCGTCCTGGTAGCGCCGCGGTCGTGTCGCTGTCGTGTCGCAGTGCCCGCTGTCGTCACTCGAAGAACTTGAGACTGAAGCCGGTGTCGGTGGCGGGACCGGGGGAGTTGGCGCGGTGGTACGTGGTGGAGCCCCACCACACGGCGGTGCCCGTGTACCAGTGCCTGTTGCGCCACTCGTACGGAGTGCCCTTCGCGACGGCGTGGTACATCACCGGGAACCGGTTGCCGGCCGGCGGGCTGCCGGCGATGTCGCCGTCGGGCAGGAGGAAGGTGTTGTGGCCGGGCCCGTCCACGGTCACCGTCGGGTGCCAGCCGGACATCATCTGGGCGGCGTTCGAACCGAACAGGCAGCCGTTGGACTTGTACCAGTCCCACACGTGGGCCGGGTTCCCGCCGACGCGCAGGCGGAGGTCGGCGAGGCAGTACTTGTCGCTCCAGCTGCCGTTGGCCGAGTAGACGACGTGCAGCTGTCCGTTGGGGTCCTTGACCGCTTCCGGTGACTCGTTGATGTACGGGTTGCCCACCACCCGCTCCCAGCTCTCCCGCGGCTGGGAGATGACGTACCGGTCTCCGGTCGGCGTGGTCGGACTGCTCATCCGGGCGATGTAGAGGTTCTGCTCGACGTTGGTGTCACCGGCCCACCCCGACCAGACGAACCACCGCTGCCCGTTGAAGGTGAACAGGGTGCCGTCGATGGCCCACTTGCCGCCGGGCAGGGCGAGCTGGGTCTCCGCGCCGTAGCCGGTGGTGGCCTGTGCGGAGCTGATCACGTACATCCTGTGCGCCGCACCGCGTCCGGCGGTGAAGTACACGTGGAACCGGCCGCCGTCCACGACGACCTCCGGTGCCCACACCTCGCCGAGGTTGCGGCTGTCGGTCCAGATCCGCTGGGCAGGCGCGGTGGCGAGGCCGTCGGGGGTGGAGGCCCGCCGGGCGAGGATGCCGTCCCCGACCGCCTGCACGCCGACGTAGGTGGAGCCGATCCGGACGACGCTCGGATCGGCGGCTTTCAGACTGGTTCGCCCAGCGCTCGAACTCGGCGCGCCGCAGACGACCACGACCGTGCACAGGGCGAATGTGATCGCGCAGCGCGAGAAACGGGACAGTGCCATGGCGACATCCCTCGGTTGGTCACAGCTCAGGCAGGGGCAGGAGCTGTGACCAGGATGGCGCGCGGCCGGTCCGCGGGGAAGTGCGAACGGTGGTCAGGCGAGGGTCGCGAGGTAGACCGTGTTCGTGGAGTCGTTGCCCTGCAGGTGGTTGGGGAAGCTGATGACCTCGGCCCGCACCCCGGTGAAGACCGCGGCGAGGGTGGCGACGAACTCGTCGTCCGGCGGGTCGTTGGACCACAGCGCGAACACCCCGCCGGGACGCAGCCGTTCAGCGAGGCGCCGCAGGCCTTCCACCTCGTAGAGATCGGCGTTGCTCGGGTGCAGCAGGTGGCGTGGCGAGTGGTCGATGTCGACGACGACGGCGTCGAACCGCCGGCCGGGAGCAGCCGGGTCGAAGCCCTGCCCGGAGCGGAGCATCGCGAAGAAGTCGCCGTGGACCAGGCGGCACCGCGGGTCGGCGGCCAGCGCCTTGCCCGCCGGTATGAGGCCCTGCTCGTGCCATTCGATCACCTCGCCCAGTGCGTCGACGACCAGGAGCGACGCGAGGTCGGCGTGCTCGAGCACGGTCTGCGCGGTGTAGCCGAGGCCGAGGCCTCCCACGACCACGTCCAGGGGCTTGTGGGGCATGTCCGCGAGCGCGAGGCGGGCCAGTTCGACCTCGGCGACGGTGAACATGCTCGACATCAGGAACTCGTCGTTGAGCTTGATCTCGTGGATCTCCTCGCCGCTGCCGGGGTCGAGGCGCCGGCGGAGGGTCAGCTCACCCAGTGGCGTCTGGCGCCAGTCGAGTTCCTGGAAACGGGCGCTCATGTGGTCGGCTCCTCCGCGGCGAGTGGGTCGGCGAGCCGGTGCCGGTGGGTGCGGGCGGTCGATCCGGCCATTCGGACGATGGTATCGGTGGCCGCCGGAGGCGGACCGCGCGGTCGTGCTGTCGGTACGCCGGGTCCGGGTTCCGCTCTGTGCTGAACTCCGCGGCGCGAGGAGGCGTATGCCTCGGTAGGCGGCGCGCAACGCGGTGTCTGGACTCCCGGGTCACTGACGGAGGAGCACGGATGAACCCCTCGGCCCAGATAGCGTTTCGCATCGCTGTCGCCTTCCTGGTGCTCGGGCTGGGCGGCGCGTCGGTCGCCGCGGTCGTCGGCCTGGTGCTCTCCAACGCCGTCTCCTCGGCGAGCGCGAAGGTCTCGCTCTGCTCGAAGGACGGCGTGGCTCCGGCCGGCGGCGGGGACTACCTCGCCCAGAACAACGTGTGGGGAGCCGAGACGCCGCAGTGCGTCACGGTCGGGGACCAGTCGATGCGGGTCGAGAGCGCAGGGCACGACGCTCCGCCCACCGGCGCCCCAGCCGCTTCCCCGTCGTTGTTCAGGGGATGTCACTGGCAGGAGTGCACCGATGTCGGCGACCTGCCGGTCCAGGTGTCCGCGATGCCCCGCATCACCAGTGACCTGGTCAGCAGCCAGGTCGACACCGGG
>JASLAV010001153.1 GCA_030146905.1 Lentzea sp.
AGCTTCCGCATGGCCGCCTCGGTCACCGCCGTGTCCGGGGTGGCCGCGACGAAGTTGCCGCCGACGGCGAAGAACACCTTCGCCGCGCCGTCGCGCATGGCCCGGATCGACGCCACGGTGTCGAAACCGTGCTTGCGCGGCACGTCGATGCCGAACTCGGTCTCCAGCGCGGACAGGAACTTCTCCGGCATCTTCTCCCAGATGCCCATGGTCCGGTCGCCCTGCACGTTCGAGTGGCCGCGCACCGGGCACAGGCCCGCGCCGGGCTTGCCGATCATGCCGCGCAGCAGCGCCACGTACGCGATCTCGCGGATCGTCGGCACCGAGTGCTTGTGCTGGGTCAACCCCATGGCCCAGCAGAAGATCGTGCGCCGCGAGTCGGCCAGCATCCGGGCGAACAGCTCCACCTGGGCGCGCGGCAGGCCGGTGGCCTCGTCGACCGAGTCCCAGTCCAGCCGCCGCACGTGGTCGGCGTACTCGGCGAACCCCTCGGTGAAGCCCTCCACGAACCCGGTGTCCACCGCGTCCCACGACAGCAGCAGGTTGCCCGCCGCCTGGAACAGCGCCTGGTCGCCGCCGAGCCGGATCTGCAGGAACTCGTCGGCCAGCTTCGTGCCCGCGCCCACCAGCCCGCGCACGTTCTGCGGGTTCTTGAACCGCAGCAGCCCGGCCTCCGGCAGCGGGTTCACCGCCACGACCTTCGCGCCGCCGCGCTTGGCCTCCTCCAACGCCGACAGCATCCGGGGGTGGTTCGTGCCCGGGTTCTGGCCCACCACCACGATCAGGTCGGCGCGGTTGAAGTCCTCGATGCTCACCGAGCCCTTGCCGATGCCGGTCGTCTCCGACAACGCCGCGCCGGACGACTCGTGGCACATGTTCGAGCAGTCCGGCAGGTTGTTCGTGCCGAACGAGCGCACCAGCAGCTGGTACAGGAACGCGGCCTCGTTGCTGGTGCGGCCCGACGTGTAGAACACGGCCTCGTCCGGGCTCGCCAGGTCGCGGAGGTGCGAGGCGATCAGCGAGAACGCGTCGTGCCACTCGATCGGCTCGTAGTGCGTCGCGCCCTCGCGCAGCACCACCGGCTCGGTGATCCGGCCCTGCTGCCCCAGCCAGTAGTCGGTCCTGCCCGCGAGTTCCGCGATCGGGTGCGCGGCGAAGAACTCCGGCCCGACGCGCCGCCTGGTCGCCTCCTCGGCCACCGCCTTCGCGCCGTTCTCGCAGAACTCGGCCAGCCTGCGGTGGCCCTGCGGCTCCGGCCACGCGCAGCCCGGGCAGTCGAAGCCCTCGCGCTGGTTGAGCAGCTTCAACGTGGCCGCGGTCCGGGCCACGCCCATCTGCTCCACCCCGCGCTGCAGCGACACCGCGACGCCGGGGATGCCCGCCGCCCACCGCTTGGGTTCGCTGACGTCGAGCTGCGACTCGTCGATGTCCTGGCGGGGCGGGTTGCGGTCCATGCCCCCATTGTGCGACCGCCCGGTGCACGCGCGCTCGGGGTCCACCGCCGGCGCACCCCGCGCGAGCACGCCGGCGGTCTGTCCGATCGCCGGTCGCGCCAGGACGACGCGGACCGCTGTCACGGGCCCCAAGGGGTTGCGAACGGCCCGTGAACCCGACGTCCCCACCTGCGCGTATCCCGGTGATCACCACCAATTGTGATCGGCGCCACTGTGCCGCGAATCGACCGATCGGGTGACCCTCAGTCCGGGCACCCGTCGGCCGGTGACGACGGCGCGTTGAGGTCGAAGTTCAGGCCCGGGGGCAGGGACGGCTCGGTGAACGCGGGCGCCAGGTAACCGCGCTTGGCGCTCGAACACCCGATCGACTGCAACGAGCCCGCCGACGAGTCCGCCCACAGCCCCTCCACGCCCGGACCGCCCGCGCGCACCGAGTACCGCACCTGGAACCGCGCCACCGCCACCACGTCCAGCGGACCGCGCACCTCCTCCGGCCGGTCCGGCGCGAACGCGTAGGCGAACGTGTAGTCCGTCCGCACCGCCAACTCGCCCTCCCGCCCCACCTCGGCCGCCATCTCGCCACGCACCTTCGGCTCCACCTCCGCCAACCGCGCGCCCCCGTCCACCCGCGTCACCGCCAACGCCGCCTCGACGTCGTTGCGGCCGTCGAACAACACCCGCAGCGACTCGCGCAGGTCGGGCGCGAACAACCCGAAGAACGGCTCCAGGTCGTGGCCCACCACCACCCGCCGGTCCAACCGCGCCGCGACCACCGCCTCCCGCACCCGCTCGTAGGCCGCCGCGACCTGCTCCGCCGAGTACGGGCCGACCGCCGCCGCCTCCGGCGCCACCACCCCCTCCGCGCCGTCGGCCCACGCCGCCGCCGACGTGCCCGCGAACGGTTCGCCCAGGTCGACCGGCCGCACACCCGGCACCGCCGACGGGCTCGACTCCGACGCGATCACCGCCCACGCCAGCAGCACCGCCGCCACCGCGATCGCCGACCCGACCCAGAACCGCCGCCGCGGCCGGCGCGGCAACGACCTCAGCCGCCGCACCCTGGCCTCGCGCTCGGCCCGCTTCACGGCCTCCCGCGCCCACCCCGCGTCCTGCAGGTCGGGGTGGTCCTCGATCCGGTACTCGTCCACGTCGCCCCCGCTCGCCAACCTCTACCCAAGGCGTTACCAGCAATCGGCCGAGAAGTCGATACGGGACCGTCGCGACCGGCACGTCACCCGCTAGCAGGTATCTGATTAGAAGTCGATACCCGCGCCTCCGTAGACTTCGACCGTGACTGAGACCCCCACCGCACCGCAGCGCTCCGAACTCCCGCCGGCCTGGAACCCGGCCGAGGTAGAGGCCGGGCTGTACGAGCGGTGGGTCGAGCGCGGCTACTTCACGGCCGACGCGACCAGCGACAAGCCGCCGTTCACCATCGTGCTGCCGCCGCCCAACGTCAACGGCAGCCTGCACATGGGCCACGCGCTGAACCACAGCGTCATGGACGCGCTCACCCGCCGCCGCCGCATGCAGGGCTACGAGGTGCTCTGGCTGCCCGGCACCGACCACGCGGGCATCGCCACCCAGACCGCCGTCGAACGCGACCTCGCCGGCGAGGGCAAGTCACGCCACGACGTCGGCCGCGAGAAGTTCGTCGAGCGCGTCTGGGAGTGGCGCGAGGAGGTCGGCGGCAAGATCCTCGGCCAGATGCGCCGCCTCGGCGACGGCGTCGACTGGACCCGCGTCCGCTTCACCATGGACGAGGGCCTGTCCCGCGCCGTCCAGACCATCTTCAAGAAGCTCCACGACGACGGCCTGATCTACCGCGCCGAGCGCATCATCAACTGGTGCCCGCGCTGCCAGACCGCGCTGTCGGACATCGAGGTCGACCACTCCGAGGACGACGGCGAGCTCGTCTCCATCCGCTACGGCTCCGGCGAGAACTCGATCGTCGTGGCCACCACGCGGGCCGAGACGATGCTGGGCGACACGGCCGTGGCCGTCCACCCCGAGGACGAGCGGTACCGCCACCTCATCGGCACCGAGGTCGAGGTGCCCCTGACCGGCCGCTACGTGCCCGTCGTCGCGGACGAGCACGTCGACCCGAAGTTCGGCACCGGCGCGGTCAAGGTCACCCCCGCGCACGACCCGAACGACTTCGAGATCGGCCGCCGCCACGACCTGCCCGCGCTCACCGTCATGGACGGCCGCGGCGTCATCACCGCGCACGGGCCGTTCCAGGACATGGACCGCTTCGAGGCACGCCCCGCCGTCGTCGCCGCCCTGCGCGAACAGGGCCGGATCGTGGCCGAGAAGCGCCCCTACAAGCACTCCGTCGGCCACTGCTCGCGCTGCGACACCGTGATCGAGCCGCGCCTGTCCATGCAGT
Source organism: Lentzea sp. (assembly GCA_030146905.1). The sequence goes on from JASLAV010001153.1 coordinate 3,844, forward strand.
GGTGGGTCAAGGTCGCCCCGCTCGCCGAGGCCGCCTCCGCCGCCGTGCGCGACGGCCGCACCACCATCCACCCGCCGGAGCTGGCCAAGCGCTACTTCGACTGGGTCGACAACCTCAACGACTGGTGCATCTCGCGGCAGCTGTGGTGGGGCCACCGCATCCCCGTCTGGTACGGCCCCAACGACAAGGTCGTGTGCGTCGGGCCCGACGACGAGCCGCCCGGCGAGGGCTGGGTGCAGGACGAGGACGTGCTCGACACGTGGTTCTCGTCCGGCCTGTGGCCGTTCTCCACGCTCGGCTGGCCCGCGCAGACCGCCGACCTGGCCAAGTTCTACCCGACCAGCGTGCTGTCCACCGGCTACGACATCCTGTTCTTCTGGGTCGTCCGGATGATGATGTTCGGCCTGTACGCGATGGACGGCAAGCAGCCGTTCGACCACGTGTTCCTGCACGGCCT
>JASLAV010001156.1 GCA_030146905.1 Lentzea sp.
TCAGCACGCCCGGCAGGTCGTCCACCTTCGTGCCGGGCAGCAACGCCGACAGCGCCTGGACGTTGTTGAACGACGGCGTGCGGAGCTTCAGGCGCCACGGGGTTTTCTCGCCGCGCGACGACAGGTGCACCCCCGACGTGCCCAGCGGTGCCTCGACGCGGGTGTAGACCGAGCCCTCGGGTGCCTTGATGGCCTTGGGGAGCCGGACGTTCACCGGACCGCCCGGCAGCTGTTCCAGGCACGCGGCGGCCAGTCTCACCGACAGCCGCACCTCGTCGAGCATGCACCGCACACGGGCGGCGGCGTCGCCCTCGGTGCGGACCACGGGCGTGAAGTCCAGCGACCTGTACGCGGGCAGCGGGTCGTCTCGCCGCAGGTCGAAGTCCACTCCGCTGGCCCGGCCGATCGGGCCGGTGACGCCGTACGCCAGCGCGTCGTCCCTGGTCAGGACGCCCAGGCCCGAGAGCGCGGTGAGGTCGGCCTCCAAGGTGTCCACAGTGGACAGGAAGTCGGCGACCCTGGACGTCCAGCCCGCCGGGACGTCCTCGCGCAGGCCGCCGATCCTGTTGAACATGAAGTGGATGCGGCCGCCGGAGGCCTCTTCCATCAGCGACTGGACGCCCTCGCGGTGCACGGCGGCCTTGGGGCACAACGGGGTCAGGAACACCATGTGCGCCATCAGCCTGTTCAGCTCGCACAGCAGGACGCGCAGCCACTGGGCGCGGGCCGGGACGTCCATGCCCGTCATGCGCTCCACGGCCAGTGCGACGGCCAGCTCGTTGCAGAAGGCGGAGAGCCAGTCGTGGCGGTTGGCCAGCGTCAGGACCTGGCGGTAGTCGCGGACCTCGAAGAGCTTCTCCGCGCCGCGGTGCAGGTGTCCGACGAGAGGCTCTGCCGCGGTGATGACCAGGTCTGGGGTGACGGTCAGGCGGAGGCGGTAGGCGCCGTGGGCCGAGGGGTGCAACGGGCCCAGGTCGATCACGCGGTCGACACCCAGGTACTGGGCGCCTGCTCCTACGCCGACGGTGATCTGCTCACTCACCCGAGCATGGTTTCACGCCCTCGTGACGGCGAAGAGGAAGCACCCGTGCGACAGGCTGCGGACCTGGAGCGCTTCGACCGAGGGATCGTTGAACGCCCCTTCGATCGCGCGATCGAACGATCCGGGCTCCACGACCGAGCCGTCGTGGATCTGACCGGCGGCGTTGTAGGAACGCAGGATCCGGGAGTTGTTCAGCAATTCGGCGGGGAGGCGGTCCGGCGACGGCGTGGAGGAGCACTCCACGTGGGTGAAGATCGGTCCGACCTCGGCGTAGGGACCCTTGCCCTGCGAAGGCGAGTAGCGGAACAACCAGACCGGCTCGCCGTCGAGCGACTTGCGCAGGCAGCAGCGCAGAGGCATGCCGGGCTCGGAGGCGCGGTACTCGCGGCCGGGGTCGGAAAGAGCGGCGGACGGCGGCACGGTGTGGACTCGCATGCCCGGAACGATCGTCGTCACGACAGCGAAAAGCTGGCGGGAATCGGACGCCAGGGCGGCAGCGCGGGCAGCAGGTCCGCCACGGCCACACCACGCCCGTGCAGCAGCCAGCCGAACGAACCCAGCCCGGCAGGATCGCGCAGCTCGGCGATCCGCCCGGCACGCGCCGCCGACTCCAGCCAGTCCCACCCGGACCCGGCAACGTCCCCGCTCAACCCCAACGCGCGCAACGCATCGCGCTGCGACACCAGCACGAAGTCCCCGCCGGCAGCGGCGGCGCAGGCGTCCAGGGCGACGTGCGCGGTGATGTCGCAGGAGCCGTCGAACACCGGCGGCACCTGACGCCCGTCCCGGTAGCCGGTCAGCGTGAACCGCCGCGAGGACACCAGGTGCCCGTAGTCGATCGCCAGGGCCGCCCCGCGCACCGACGACACCGCCGAAGCCCACGCGGCATCCCGTGGCGCACCCACCTCGGCCTGGGCGCCGGGCTCCAGCGAGGGCCACCACCGGGTGATCCACGGATCGGAGGACGGCCCGGTCACCACGGGGCACGGGATCGAGTCGAGCCACTCGTGCCCGACCAGCAACCCGGTGCACGGCGGGATGGAGGTCGTCCACCGGACACCTGGCAGCTCGACGGGCGGGCCGAGCTCGACGGCGGTCACGCGCAGCCGGTCGGCCAGCGAGCCCGAGGCGAGCGAACGGACCGCGAAAGCCAGCTCACCACCACCGGCGCCCACGTCCACGAAGTCCACCACCGGGGGAAATCCGAGCGCGGCGTCGACGCGGGACAGGAGCTCGACCAGCGCGAGAGCCAGCTCCGGACCGACCAGGGGAGAGGTCCGGAAGTGCGAGAACGGCTTCTCGCCGCGCGCGAAGAAGCCACCAGGGCCGTACAGCGCGGCGTGCCAAGCGGCTTCCCAGTCGAACACCGGACAAGTGTGCATCTAAGGTCATTTCTCGTGACCGACGCCGACCTCACGCCGACGCCGACGAAGAAGCGCATCGAGCAGCGCCGCTGGACCGTCCTGTTCCCCGTCGTGGCGCTGATCGCGCTCGCGGCGGCGGGCCTCGTGCTGTTCGCGCTCGGCACGTCGAGCATCGGCATCGAGCCGCTGCTCGTGGGTGCCGCCGCGGCGCTGATCCCCGTCGCGTTCGTGGTGAGCGCGTTCCTGTGGATCGACAGATGGGAGCCGGAGCCTGCGAAGATGCTGCTCTTCGCGTTCGTCTGGGGCGCGTGCGGGGCGACGATCAGCTCGCTCGCGTTCAACCAGACGAGCCGGGTGCTCGGTGACCTCCTCACGAACGACGGCACGACGTTCACGGCCGTGGTCGGGGCGCCGATCGTCGAGGAGGCGACCAAGGCGGTGTTCCTGATCGTCGTCTTCGTGCGGCGCAGGCACGAGTTCGACGGTGTCGTGGACGGCATGGTCTACGCCGGCATCACGGCGGCGGGCTTCGCGTTCACCGAGAACATCTGGTACTTCGGCCGGGTCTTCCTCGCCGACGGGCTCGGCGGCATGGGCGGCGGCGTGATCGCGCTGTTCGTCCTGCGCGGGGTGCTGTCGCCGTTCGCGCACCCGCTGTTCACGGCCATGACGGGCATCGGTGTCGGCATCGCGGCCAGCACGAGCAACGCCACGACCCGCGTCATCGCACCGATCGGTGGTTACCTCACCGCTGTCGGCCTGCACTCGCTGTGGAACTTCTCCACCACCGTCGGCACCGGGTCCGACTTCATCAACCTGTACTTCCTGATCATGGTGCCGGTGTTCGCCGGCGCCGTCACGATCGTGGTGTGGCAGCGGCGGCGGGAGCAGCGGATCGTGGCGGGCCAGCTCGCCGCGATGGCGCAGAACAGGTGGATCGCCAACAGCGAGGTCGCCCTGCTCGCGAGCCTCAACGGGCGCAGGAACTGGCTCAGGGCGGTCAAGCGCAAGTCCGGTGACGCCGCGGCCAAGTCCGTGCGGAACTACCAGATCGCGGTCACCGAACTGGCCTTCCTGCGCCACCGCATCGAGCAGGGAACAGCGGGGCAGAGCGCGGAGCAACGCCACGGGGTGCTGCTCGACACCCTGCACGCCGCCAGGGCCGCCGCCCGCCGGTGAGTCCCGTCACCGAGCGGGCAATCGCCGGGAACAGCGGATTACCCTCGGCGGCGTCGTCCGGTACCCGCACCCGGGACTGGAACGTCAGAAGGAGTTAGTCGCATGGACGCGACCCCACGTCCGGCCAGGCTCGCCGTCGGTGTCATCTCGGCAGGCAGGGTCGGCTCCGTGCTGGGCGCCGCGCTGGCCAGAGCGGGCCACGCGGTCGTCGGCACCTCCGCCGTCTCCCAGGCCTCCCGAAACCGCGCGGAGGAACTGCTGCCCGGCGTCCCCGTCGCAGATCCCACCGAGGTCGCGAAGCGAGCCGACCTCGTGCTGCTGGCCGTGCCGGACGACGAGCTGGAAGGCCTGGTCAGAGGTCTGATCGCCACGGAGTCGCTGCGCGCGGGCCAGATCATCGTCCACACCAGCGGCGCCCAGGGCGTGCGGGTCCTCGAACCCGCTGCCAGGCTGGGCGCCCTCACGCTCGCGCTGCACCCCGTCATGACCTTCACCGGCCGCCAGGAGGACCTGCTGCGGATGACCGCCGCGTGCGTCGGCGTGACGGCCACTGATGGCGACGAGGTCGCGTGGAGCGTCGGCGAGGCGCTGGTCGTGGAGATGGACGCGGAGCCGATCCGGGTCCCGGAGGCGGTCCGCCCGCTCTACCACTCCGCGCTCGCCCACGGCGCGAACCACCTGATCACGCTGGTCCGCGACGCGGCGGACCTGCTCACGAACGCCGGTGTCGCCAACGCGGAACGCCTGCTCGGCCCGCTGCTGTCCGCCGCGCTCGACAACGCGCTGCGCCACGGCGATCGCGCCCTCACCGGTCCGGTCGCCAGAGGCGACACGGGTACCTTGCGCAAGCACCTCGGCGTGCTCGCGGAGCAGGCACCCGAGATCCTGCCCAGCTACCGCGTGCTCGCCCGCCGCACCGCCGACAGGGCCGAGCACTCCGGGCTGCTCAAGCCCGACGCGGCCAACGACGTTCGCACCACTCTCGAGGACTGACGTGACGAAGCCATTGACCAAGGACGACTACCGCGCGGACGACGTCACGGTGCACCGCGACCCGCAGCGGCTCAACCGGGTCGTCCGAGCCCTGCGCAGCGCCGGCCGCAACGTCGCGCTCGTGCCCACGATGGGCGCCCTGCACGCGGGCCACCGGCAGCTGATCCGCGAGGCGCAGGTCATGCAGAACACGGTGGTCGTCGTGTCGATCTTCGTGAACCCGCTGCAGTTCGGGCCGAACGAGGACCTCGCCAAGTACCCGCGGCAGTTCGAGTCCGATCTGGACATCTGCCGCCAGGAGCGCGTCGGCCTGGTGTTCGCGCCGTCGGCGGAGGACATGTACCCCGCGGGCGCGCAGGTCACCGTGCACTCCGGCCCGCTGGGCGACGAGCTGGAGGGCGCGTCGCGTCCCGGCCACTTCGCGGGCGTGCTGACCGTGGTGTCGAAGCTGTTCAACATCGTGCAGCCCACGTACGCGGTGTTCGGGCAGAAGGACTACCAGCAGCTGCAGCTCATCCACAGGATGGCGCGCGACCTGAACTTCCCGCTGGACGTCGTCGGCGTGCCGACCGTCCGCGAGCACGACGGCCTGGCGCTGTCGTCGCGCAACGCCTACCTGACCCCGGAACAGCGCCAGCACGTCGTGACGCTCTCGGCCGCGCTGACCGCCGGTGCGCACGTGTCGGCGAAGGGCGCCGACGCGGTGCTCAAGGCCGCGCACGACGTGCTGGCGCAGACGCCGGAGGTCGAGCTGGACTACCTGGAGCTGCGCGGAGCCGACCTCGGTCCCGCGCCGGAGAAAGGCGACGCCCGGCTGCTCGTGGCGGCCCGCGTCGGTTCCACCCGTCTGATCGACAACATCGCGGTGTTGCTCGGCGAAGGCGACGAGTAGGGGGAATGACATGTTCCGCACGATGCTGAAGTCCAAGATCCACCGGGCCACCGTGACGCAGGCCGACCTGCACTACGTCGGCTCGGTGACGGTGGACGAGGACCTGATGGAGGCCGCCGACCTGCTGGCGGGCGAACAGGTCGCCATCGTCGACGTCACCAACGGCGCGCGCCTGGAGACCTACGTCATCCCCGGCGAGCGCGGCACCGGCGTGCTGGGCATCAACGGTGCGGCGGCGCACCTGGTGCACCCCGGCGACATCGTGATCCTCATCGCCTACGGGCAGATGGACGACGCCGAGTCCCGCACCTACCAGCCGCGGGTCGTGTTCGTGGACGCGGACAACAAGGTCGTCGACCTCGGTTCCGACCCCGCGCACGCACCGGAGGGCTCCGGTCTGGTGAACGGTTCCACGAGCGCCCCGAATTCGTCACCGTCGTCTGAGACCGTTGAGGCGACCGCGCTGGACGCGTTGATCCAGGCCGAGAACTGAAGAAGGAACACCACGTGCTGCTCGCCATCGACGTCGGCAACACCAACATCGTCCTCGGTCTGTACGACGGGGTCGGTGACGCGGCCCCGCTCGTGCGCGACTGGCGCATGCGCACCGACGCCAGGATGACCGCCGACGAGCTCGCGCTGACCATGCGCGGCCTGCTCGGCGAGTACGCCGACAAGATCACCGGCATCGCCGCGCTGTCCACCGTGCCCGCGGTGCTGCGCGAGCTGCGGGTGATGCTCGGCCGCTACTACGACACCGTGCCGAAGGTGCTGGTGGAGCCGGGTGTGAAGACCGGCGTCCCGCTGCTCGTGGACAACCCGAAGGAGGTGGGGTCGGACCGCGTGATCAACACGCTGGCCGCGCACCACCTCTACTCGACCTCGTGCATCGTGGTCGACTTCGGCACGTCCACGAACCTCGACGTCATCTCGTCGCGCGGCGAGTTCCTCGGCGGCGCGCTCGCGCCCGGCATCGAGATCTCGGTCGACGCGCTGGCGGCCCGCGCGGCCCAGCTGCGCAAGGTCGAGCTGGTCAGGCCGCGCAACGTGATCGGCAAGAACACCGTGGAGTGCCTGCAGTCCGGCATCGTCTACGGGTTCGTGGGCCAGGTGGACGGGCTGGTGCGCAAGATCACCGAGGAGCTCCAGCAGACCGATCCAGGTCCGATCACGGTGATCGCGACCGGCGGTCTCGCGCCGCTGGTGGTCTCGGAGTCCTCCACGATCGCGCACCACGTGCCCGACCTGACCCTGATGGGGTTGCGCATGGTGTTCGAGCGCAACATGTCCGCTAGTCGCTGACGCGGACCATTCGGTACACCTCCGCACGCAAGGGGACGTCGAACGGCCCGTTCGACGTCTCCGGGCGGTCGTGGAGGAACGCGAGCATCTTGTCGTTGATCGCGGCGCGTTCTTCGTCGTCGATCACGAGCATGCGCGAGTACGTGTTGGTCGTGGCGACGAGCGCCTCGGGTGAATCCCTGCGGAGCACGTGCGGGAACGTGGCGTGCTCAGGCAGCCCGAACGACGGGTGGGACGTGACGTGCACCGGGTCGTGCCGCTGCGACTCGACGCTGCTCGACGACACCTGCCCGAACTCGGCGAACCACTCGACGTTCGTGTCGGGCTCGATCCACAGGACCGCCAGCACACCACCGGGCCGCAGCACACGGGCGATCTCCGGTAACGCCTTCTCCTGGTTGAACCAGTGGAAAGCGGTGCCGACGAA
>JASLAV010001173.1 GCA_030146905.1 Lentzea sp.
ACGAGAGCACGAGCCGCGTTCAGGATGACGTCGCGACTGTTCAGGCCCGCGGCGGTCGGCGCGGAGCCGGATTGCCTCACCATGGTCCCGATACCAGGTCCGCCGCGTCTTCGGCCATAGAGTGACCATTACATACAATCGGGACGAAGGCGCGCTCGCCGAGCCGCGCGAGCTCTACGAGTCGGTGCTCGGGTTCGAGCTGACCGACTACCGCTCCCCCGGCCTGTTCTTCTTCCGCTGCAACTCCACCCACCACAGCATCGCGCTGGGCACCGCGGACACCCCGTCGATCCACCACCTCGAGTTCGAGCACGCCTCGATCGACGACGTCGGCAGGGCGATGGACCGCGCCCGCGCCAACGAGGTGCCGATCTCGATCAGCCTCGGCCGGCACATGAACGACAAGGCGATCTCCTTCTACGTCAAGAACCCCAGCGGGTTCCACCTGGAGATCGGCTGCGGCGGCATCGAGGTCGGCGAGGACTGGGTGCCCCACGACTTCGGCCGCGCGAGCGCCTGGGGACACCACCACGCGGAAGCGAACCCGTTCGCCGCGAAGGCCTGACACCCACCGGCACCCGCCGCGGCGCAAGCGGCGGGTGCCGTCCGAGAACTCCTGACTCGGCTCGACGGCCGGGATGAGCCTGCTGCCTAAGCGGGTTCCGCGTGTTGTGCCGGCCGGCTGCGCCTGAAGCCCGCGGCACGGGCGAAGGCGTTGCGCACGGCGAGTCCGTGGTGTGTTCGTGGAACCATCAGCGAGGCGAGCAGGCCGACGCGCCGCTGGCGTTTCTCCACCTCCCGCCGGTGCTCCGCCTCGTAGACGCGGAAGGCGCGTGCGTGGTCGTCCGGATGAGCCGCGAGTGCCCGGGAGAGCACATGTGCTCCGGCGATCGCCATGCTGGATCCGTCGCCGAGCAATGCCGCGGCGGACGCCGAGTCACCGAGCAGGGCCACCCGGCCACGGGACCACTTCGCCAAACGCACGTTCGTCAGCGGGTCGAAGTAGGGCGCCGGGTCTTCCTGGTAGGCGGCGATGAACTCCGGTGCCCGCCAACCCACGCCGGCGTAGGCCTCGGCCACGATCCGCTTCCGCAGCGCGATGTCGTGGCGGTCGTACTCGTGCGCGGGCGCCGCGCGGAACGTGAAGTTCACCAGCGGCGTTTCCCGTGACGGGTGGAGTGCCAGCATCCGGCCCGGCGCGCCCAGAACGATCATTTCGCTCGGGTCGTCGATCGCGCCGGGCGCCAGCGGCACCGTCGCCCCGTGCATGCCGAGGTCGGTCGTGAAGTCCTGTTCCGGGCCGAACACCAGCCTTCGCACCGCGGAGTGGATGCCGTCGGCGCCTATCACCAGGTCGAACCGGCGGGGCGCTGCCCGGCGGAACGTGACGTCGACGCCGGAATCGTCCTGCTCGACGGCGGTGATCGTGTCGTCGAAGAGGAACTCGGCGTCATCGACCGCTCTGCGGTTGAGCACCGTGGACAGATCCGACCGGGTGACCTCCACCGCTCGCGACGGGTCCGAGTTCAGCGGGAACCGCGCGATCCGTCGTCCGCCGGCGTCCAGGAGCGATACGCGAGTCGCGCGCGTCCTGAGTTCACGCAACCGCGGTGAAATGCCCATCTCGTCCGCCACCGGAAGTGCCGGGCCCCTGAGGACCACCGCGCTGCCACCGGACCGCAGTTCCTTCGACCGCTCGACGACCGTCGGCCGCCACCCGGAACGCGCGAGCCAATGAGCCAGTGCGGGGCCTGCGACGCCGGCTCCGACGATCAGCACACCAGGGGAAACCATGTCACGACCTCTGAGTTCACGAGTGAGCAGCCGAGACCTTCGGCGTGCCGGTCCGGCCGAGTGCCGGCGCGGCGCGCTCGGCGATGGTGGTGAGCAGCCGGATGCCGGCCTGCTCCCGCGAGCAGTGGCCGAGGGAGAGGAACCCCAGACGTCTTCGCACGTGTTCACCCCGACTTAGGTACGAAAAGTTTCGTACCTAAGTGGAGCACAGACAGAGGTACGATTCAAGTCGTACCTACGGGAGGGTGGCGTGATGCCGGAGACGAGCGCGGTGCCTGAAGACGACCTCGACCTGGGCACCGTCCTGCGCGCCCTCGCCGACGTCCACAGGCGCGCCGTCGTGATCGAACTGGCCGCGGACCGGACCGACGGCGAGCGCGCCTGCCACTCCTTCGACCTCCCGGTGAGCAAGCAGACCCGGACCTACCACTTCCGGACGCTGTGCGACGCCGGCCTCCTCTGCGAGGTCGACTACGGGAACAAGAAGGGGGTCCGGTTGCGGCGAGCGGCGATCGACCGCCGGTTCCCCGGCCTGCTCGACCTGCTCGCCGCGGAGTTCACCAGGTCCACCGCCCACAACTCGTCGCACACGATCCGGGAGAGCCGCTCGGCCTCCCGCACACCGTGATCGTTCCGCCAGGGGTTCAAGCGCGCACGGGTTCGGCTTCCAGGAGCCGCAACGCCGTCCGCCTGGGCAGCGCCGCGACCACCCGCCGCGCCCACCGGTTCGCGCGGCCCGAGATGACGGCGACGGGCGGCCTCCTCCTGTCCAGGGCGGCGAAAGCGGTGTCGGCGACCTGCGCGGAGGTCTGGAACCGGGCGCCGGCGTCCGCCGTGCCGGAGACCTCGTAGAACTCCGTCCTGGTCGGTCCCGGCGAGAGGGCCAGCACGGTGAGACCGGACCCGCGGGTCTCGTGCGCCAGCGCCTCGGTGAACCGGATGACGAACGACTTCGACGCCGAGTACACCGCCATCCCCGGCACGGTCAGGTAGCCCGTGAGGCTCGCGACGTTCACCAGCGCACCCCTGCCGCTCTCGGTGAGCCGCGGCAGGAACGCGTGCGAGATGTCGACCACCGCGTCCACGTTGACGCGCAGCTGCACGCGGATCTCGTCCTCCGACGAAGCGGTGAACGGCTTCGTGTGTGCCATGCCTGCGCAGTTGAGCACGGTGTCGACGGCCACGCCGAGCTGGTCGAGCCGCGCGGCCAGGCGGTGGCCTGCGCGATCCCCGGTCAGGTCGAACGGGACGACGTGCACGGTTCGCCCGGTGTCCGCGCGGATTTCCGCCGCCAGGGCGCCGAGCGCTTCCGCCCGTCGCGCGACGAGGACGAGGTCCGCGCCCCGCCGGGCGAAGCGCCTGGCGAACTCGGCGCCGATTCCCGAGCTCGCTCCGGTGACGAGCGCGGTGGTTCCCGCATAGCGCATGGGTGCCCCGATCCAATGTTAGAGGTTCTTACATCGAGGCTACGCGAGCAATGTGAGAGACTGCAACATCGGGAGGTGCGCATGGAGCCGAAACGCGGCTACCACCACGGAGACCTGCGCAATGCCCTGCTCGCGGCGACCACGGAGCTGGTGCGGGAGCGCGGCGCGCAGGGCTTCAGCGTGTCGGAGGCCGCACGACGTGCCGGCGTCTCGACGTCCGCGCCGTACCGCCACTTCAGCGACCGCGACGCGATGCTCGCCGCCGCGGCGCTGGTGGGTTTCCACG
>JASLAV010001178.1 GCA_030146905.1 Lentzea sp.
CGACGGCGGCCGACGCGGGGGTGCCGTCGTTCTCGGCCGAGGAGGCGACGGCGGGCCTGCCCTGGGAGAGCAGGGCCGGTGCGGCGTGAGCGGGGAGCACTGCCAGGCCTAGCAGCACGGCGACGACCGTGCACACGGAGCGGACGCGGACCATCGCGCCTCCTGCCACAAGTAGGGGTGTGTTGCGTGGAGAGCGCTCTCACAACCCTGCGGCGGAACGTTACGACCAGACGTCGGCAGTGTCAAAGAACCGGTCTTGACACCTGCCGGACAGGAGCGGGACGCTCTCCGGGAGAGCGCTCTCCAAGCCGGTTCCCCACTCGGCAGGAGGACACAGGTGTCCCGAAAGCTCAGCGCAATGGCGGCCGCGGCCGCACTCGTGACGGCGGTCGTCGTCGTCGCGAACCAATCGGCCCAGGCCGACGACCTCGTCACGCACCACGAGTTCCAGGCGAACTGCTCGGTCACCACCCACCTCCCGGACGACCCGATCGTCTTCCCGGGACTGCCGGGCGCGTCGCACCTCCACACGTTCCTCGGCAACAGCTCCACCAACGCCCGCAGCACCAACGACTCGCTCAAGGCGGGGCAGACGAACTGCAGGACGCCGGACGACAAGTCCGCGTACTGGTTCCCGTCGGTGCTGAACGGCGACCAGGTGGTGCCGCCGGACTTCCCGCAGGTCATCTACTACAAGTCCGGCATCCTGAAGTACCAGGACGTCGTGCCGTTCCCGCCGGGGATCCGGTTCGTGGTCGGCAGTCCCACCGCGACGCAGGACGAGTTCCGCACCGCGCCCGGCGCGGTCGAGGGCTGGGAGTGCGGCGACAGCTTCCACAACTGGGACATCCCCGCGTACTGCACGCCCGGCACGCAGCTCAACGTCCGCTACCAGGCGCCGAGCTGCTGGAACGGTCGTGACCTCGACTCGGCGGACCACAAGTCGCACATGGCCTACCCGGACCGCGCGACGCTGGTCTGCCCGCCGAGCCACCCGGTCGCCGTGCCGATGATCGAGTTCAAGATGGCGTTCCCGGTGTCCGGTGACATGTCGCGCGTCCGGCTCTCCAGCGGCCGCGGCTACACCTGGCACTACGACTTCATGAACGCCTGGGACGCTCCCACGCAGGCAGCGCTGGTCCGCCACTGCGTCAACGGCGGCCTGCAGTGCGACCCGCGCGGGTTCGACCTGTACAAGCCGGACAGGGGCGCCGCACTCGGACCGGACTACCGGCTGCCGCGGTGACGTTCACCCCTCCATGCACCCCAGGGCGGCGCGTGCCCTGGGGTGTTTTCCTTGCGCTGCTCCTCTCCGCGTGCTCGGCCGCGCCACCCGGCACGCCCGCTGCCACGTCATCGTCCGCGTCGTCGTTCAACAGCACGGACACGGCGTGGGTGCAGCTGATGATCCCGATGAACGAACAGCTCCTGCCCGCGCTCGACGCCGCGCCGCCCGAGCTGCGGGAGTTCGCCGCCGAGCTCAAGGCCTCGCACTCGGACGAGCTGGTGCGGCTGGAACAGCTGCGGGACACCGCAGGGCTGCCGGACACCAACGTGCACGCCGGTCACCGGATGCCGGGCCTGGTCTCGGAAGCGGACCTGCTGGCCGTCAGAACGGATCCGGCCGCGCTCGCAGGGAAGCTCCACGAGCACCTGGACCAAACGGCGAAACTGGCGCGCAGTGAGCAGGAGAACGGGACGGACGCCGCGACCAAGGAGTTCGCGGCGTCCGTCGAGTCGTCACGCAAGAGGCAGCTGGACCGCCTCGGTCACGGGTAGTTCACGACGTAGCGGACCTGGTTCGCCAGGTCCGCCTGGCCGCCCGTGCCGTTGATGACGTTGGCGATCGTGCCCACACCGCCCAGCGACACCGCGACCAGGTGCGTGAACCGCACACCCGGCCGGTTGGGCGCCTCGAACCCGTTGTCCGTCACGATGCTCGGATCAGCCTGGTTGAAGGCGTAGACACCGACGCCGAACGCCTGGTGCGTCGTCACCGAGTCGGCGACCTTGTAGCCCGCCCACCCCCGCTTGGACCCGTTCATCCACGCGGCCTGGTTCGGCGGGTCGTACGGCAGCTCGTTCTGGTACATGTAGACGCGGCCGCCGTTGCCGTTCCAGATCAGGTTGTGCTGCTGGTAGTGCTCGACGAACAAGCCGTACGCGATCACGTTGTCGCCGTTGACGACCACGCCGTTCTGGCCGGGGTTCGCCGTCCAGCTCACGCCCTCGCCGTGGTCGGCGCGCCACACCCAGGTGTGGTCGATGATCGTGTTGCGGCTGTTGACCCGCATGCTGACCGTCGCCTTGCCCGCCTGCGACCCGCCGACGCGCAGGTACACGTCGTGCAGCGAGGTCGGGTTCGCCGAGTGGTCGGCCGCGCTCGAGTCACCGATCTCCAGCAGCACCGGCGAGTTCTGCACACCGGCGTCGACCAGGAACCCCGCCAGCTTCACACCGTCCACGTCGGACGTCGTGAGAGCCGCCCTGCCGGTGGTCGGCGTCAGGGTCGCGAGGCCGAGGCCCAGCACGATCGTGTTCGGGCGGGTGACCCTGATCGTGTCGGAGAGCTGGTGGATGCCCGGCGTGAGCAGCAGGTGCTTGCCCTGCGCCAGCGCGGTGTTGATCGTGGCGGCCGGCGTGCCGGGCTTCACGATGAAGAAGTCGGCGAGCGAGACCGACGAACCGGGGTTGCCGTTCTCCCAGCTGGTTCCGCGCGAGTTGGTGCGCACCGCGGGCACGAAGACGCGGTACTCACCGGAGCCGTCGAGGTAGAGGTACGGCTTCTCCCGCGTCACCGGCGAGGTGTCCACCGTGGTGTGCGACGGGTTCGGGAAGTGGTCGGCGGGAGCACCCTGCGTGCCGGCGAAGACCATGTTCCACACCGAGCCCGACCAGCCGTTGACCAGGTTGCTGTTGCGGGTCAGGAACTGCTGCTGCGAACCCGAGACCACGGTGCCGTCGATCTTGCTGTCGACGATCAGGCCGCCACTGGCCCAGCCGTCGTAGCCGTTCCACAGGTGCGCCTGGCCGCGCAGGTGCATCCGCCGGTACGCGGTGGCCTGCGAGACCGCCCAGCGCTCGATCTGGTTGGCGGGCAACGTGACCGAGAGGTTCTCCGCGCCGCGCCAGAAGTTCTGCGTGGCGTTGCCGAGGTTGTTCGGGTCGTTGCCCTGCTGCAGCCAGTCCGCCTCGACGCGGATGTGGCCGTTGATGTTCACGTCGTCCGGCATCAGCCCCAGGCCGGCGACCTGCGTGTAGAAGCGCAGGTTGACGTCGGCGTTGTACGTGCCGGGCTTGAACAGCACGGCGTGGCGCTGCGGACCGAACTGGTTCGTCTTCATCTGGGCGGCGATCGCGTCGAGCCTCGACTGCATCTCCGCCTGCGACGACCCCGGGCCGTAGACGTACACGTTGGGGCCGAAGTCGGGGTTGCGCGGGTCGGTCGGCGCCACGCCGCCCGAGTCCGTCTCGGTGTTGACGCTCAGCTCCCACAACGAGTAGCCGTAGCCCGTGGCGCGCTGGGTGCCCAGCACGCGCACGTACCGGCCGGAGCCGGTGACGTCGAGGTTCTGCGTGCCGCCGGTACCGGTCGTGGTCGAGTAGACGTTGCGCCACGAGGCGGAGTCGGCGGCGTTGTCGGTCACCTGGACCTGGAACGCGCTGCCGTACGCGCCTTCCCAGGTCAGGGAGACGCGGCAGACCTGCTGGGTGGAGCCGAGGTCGACCTGGACCCACTGGGGGTCGGAGAACTGCGACGACCACCGCGTGCCCGCGTTGCCGTCGACAGCGGCGGAGGCGGGCGTTCCGGCGTTCTCGGTCGAGGACGCGGTCGCGGGGCGGTTGAGGGCGGCGTTCGTGGTGCCGCACGCGGCGGCACCCGCCTGGGAGGTAGCGCTGACAGTGGTCACCAAACACAGAGCGGCAGCGGCGAACGCGGCGGCCCTTGACAGGGATGAGCCCATGGTCCTGCCTGACGGGGGAAGGGCTGAAAGCCTTGGACAGGGGCGTGAGAGCGCTCTCCCAAGGGACGTTAACGCCGGGTGTCGGACAGGTCAATCAGGCAGAGGCCCGTACGACGAGTTCCGGTTCGAAGATGACGGATCTCGGCCGTTGTCCCGGTTTTTCCAGGTCCGCCAGCAACACCTCGGCCATCTTCGCCGCCATCCGCTCCACCGGCTGCCGGACGGTGGTGAGCTGCGGGCGGCAGGCCAGCGCCGGCGCGCTGTCGTCGAACCCGACCACGGCCACGTCGTCGGGGACGCGCAGCCCGTGCGCCTGCAGCACGTCCACGGCCGCCTGCGCCATCAGGTCGTTCGCCGCGAACACGGCGTCGAGGTCGGGGCACTCGACGAGGAGGCGCTGCATCGCGACGGCCCCGCTCTCGGAGGTGAACCCGCCCTCCGCGGTCGGCACGTACGGGAACCCGTGTCGGGCCATGGCGTCGCGGAACCCCGCGTGCCTGTCCTGGCTCGCCAGCACGTCCAGCGGGCCGGAGATCGTGGCGATGTTGTACCGGCCTGCCGCGACGAGGTGGTCGGCGGCCATCCTGCCGCCGGCGCGGTGGTCCATGTCGACGTAGCTGACCGGCATCGGCCTGCCGGGCCGCGCGTAGAGCACCGAGGGGACACCGGCTTCCAGCAGCCGGGAGGGCAGCGGGTCTGCGGGATGGGTGGACACCAGCAGCGCGCCGTCGGCGCTGCCCTGTCTGAGGAACTCGACGACCTCGGTCCGCGAGTGGTCGGAGTCGGCGAGCATCAGCACGGGGTGGACGCTGTGCGAGCGCAGGAAGTCGACCACGCCCGCCGTCACCCTGCCGAAGAACGGGTCGGTGAAGACGTCCGATCCCCCGCC
>JASLAV010001256.1 GCA_030146905.1 Lentzea sp.
CTCCGAGCGCGGCCGGGCGGCTGTCCCCTGAGGATCGTCCACCCGGTCGCCCCGCCCGATCGGACGGTGATGAGACCGTCGAACACGAGAACGCGTGGAACCGCCGCGGTCACCGCCGGAGCGGGCGCGGGCGAGCTCTGACCGATACCGACCGGTCTCGACCGCTGGGAGGTCACTGACGGTCGCGGTGTGATCCGTGAAGATGATATCCGCGTAATCGGTGACTGTGGTTGTTCATGAACGTGAATGTTGTTGCCTATTGCGCAAGGTTGCGCAATGCTTCCTGGGAGCGTTCCCAGAGATTGTGCGGCCGTTGCTGATTCCGCCAGTCGGTGCCGGTCGGTGTCATCGGGGAACCGCTGTCCGGGATGCTGTTCGCAAGGAGGCGACGCATGAGTCTGCACTTGGGTAAACGCGCGAGAAGTCGGGCCGCCGGTATTGCCGCGGCGGTGTCGGTGGCGGCTTTGACCGGCGGCCTGGTGATGGCGGCCGGCACCAATGCCAACGCGGCGGTCGGGTGCCGGGTGGATTACACCGTGATCAACCAGTGGCAGGGTGGGTTCGGCGCGAACGTCACGGTGACCAACCTCGGTGACGCGGTGTCCGGCTGGACCCTGGAGTGGAGCTTCGCGGCCGGCCAGCAGGTCACGCAGCTGTGGGGCGGCGAGTTCTCCCAGTCCGGCAGCGCGGTGACCGTGCGCAACGCGAGCTACAACGGCTCGCTGGCGACGGGCGCGTCGGTCACGCCGGGCTTCAACGGCTCGTGGACCGGGTCCAACCCCGTCCCGACTTCGTTCAAGCTCAACGGTGTGGCCTGCACCGGTTCGCCCACCGACACCTCCACGTCGACCACGACGTCCACCTCCACGTCGACGTCGACCAGCACCACGACGTCAACGACGACCTCGACCACCACGACCACCACCACGACGTCGAACCCGCCCACGGGCGCCGCGACCGGTTTCGCGTCCCAGAACGGCGGGACCACCGGCGGTCAGGGCGGGGTGAAGGTCCGGGCCACCACGGGAAC
This sequence comes from Lentzea sp., assembly GCA_030146905.1. The sequence goes on from JASLAV010001256.1 coordinate 1,031, forward strand.
CCAGATCCACGCGGCCCTGTGCAGCCGGGCCAGCAGTTCCACCCCGGTCATCATCGAGGTGGAGGGGACGATCAACCACGGCAACACCACCAAGGTCTCGGGCGGCAGCTGTGAGACCGCCGCCGGGGTGATCGAGCTCAAGCGGATCAGCAACGTCACGATCATCGGTGTCGGCAGCGGTGCGGTCTTCGACCAGTTGGGCATCCACATCCGCGAATCGCGCAACATCATCATCCGGAACGTGACCGTGCGGAACGTGAAGAAGTCGGGCACCCCGACCTCCAACGGCGGCGACGCCATCGGCATGGAGGGCAACGTCCGCAACGTCTGGGTCGACCACGTCGACCTGCTGGCCTCCGGCGGCGAGTCCGAGGGCTACGACGGCCTGTTCGACATGAAGAACAACACCCAGTACGTCACCCTGTCCTACAGCACCCTGCGCAACTCCGGCCGCGGCGGCCTCATCGGCTCCAGCGAGAGCGACGTCTCCAACGGATTCGTCACCTTCCACCACAACCTCTACGACAACATCGACTCCCGCGCGCCCCTGCTGCGCGGCGGCGTCGCCCACATGTACAACAACCACTACGTCAGCCTCAACGAATCCGGCATCAACTCCCGCGCCGGCGCCAGGGCCAAGGTCGACAACAACTACTTCAGGAACTCCCGCGACGTCCTGGGCACCTTCTACACCGACCAGGCCGGCACCTGGCACGTCAGCGGCAACATCTTCGACAACGTCACCTGGTCCGCCCCCGACAGCGACCACAGGCCCGCCGGCCCCGACGTCAGGTCCACCACCACCGTCACCGTCCCCTACGCCTTCACCCTCGACCAGACCACCTGCGTACCCACCATCGTCAACCGCACCGCGGGCGCCAACAAGGGCCTCAGGGAATCGGACGGCGCCTGCTGACAGGTCTTGAGCTTCGACCTCGTCGAGGCTGCTCGTGGCCCGGAAGGGTTGTCGGCCGGTGTGGCAGGCAACCCGTCCGGGTCGCGGGCGAATTCGCGTTCCACGATGAATTCCATCGTGGTCGTCGCGCAGGCGGGCGAGTGCGAGCCCGTGACGATGACACCGCGATGTCGCAACACCGGCCACAGTGGTTCACACCATTCGTCGGTCTGTTCGAGCACCTATGTGAGCGCTAACGGCGGATATGTCACCATGAGCTTCGTCCTCCCTCGAATAGTCCCTGAGGTGTGGTTACTGCTCGTGACCGGCGTTGTGAGCGCTCCCAAGCATCAATGAAACCTTCGCACCTGTAAACCCCCCGCGCATCCTGTTGACCGGTGCTCGGCCCGGACCTACGCTCCCTGCGGAAAGCGCTATCCCAGCACCCTGGACTTGACCGCTGCCCAGCCGTTCACGTCCTTGGTACCGGGTCGGAGCAGCGGCCCGGAGCGCTCCCTGCGGATCGGAGAGTCGCAATGTCGCTACTCGGAAGACGGGCACCACGCGGACACAGGTGGCGCGCGGTGCTCGTCGGCATCACCTCGGCAGCGCTGGCGATGACCGGCGCGGTCGTCGCGGTCGCGCCGGCGCAGGCCGCCACCGTGGACACCAACGCCTGGTACGTGCTGGTGAACCGGCACAGCGGCAAGGTGATGGACGTCCACGACCTCTCCACCGCCGACGGTGGCGCGATCGTGCAGTGGCCCCGCAACGACGGAGCCTGGCAGCAGTGGCAGTTCGTCAGCTCCGGCTCCGGGTACTACCGGCTGAAGTCGCGGCACAGCGGCAAGGTGCTCGACCTGTTCGAGTGGAACGCCGAGGGTGGCGCCCAAGTCGTGCAGTGGACCGACCTGAACGCGACCAACCAGCAGTTCCGGTTGGCCGACTCGGACGGCGGGCACGTCCGGCTGATCAACCGGCACAGCGGCAAGGCGCTGGAGGTGTGGGAGTGGTCGACCGCCGACGGCGCCCGCATCTCGCAGTGGGACGACCTGGGCGGCGCCAACCAGCAGTGGCGGTTGGTGAAGGTGGGCGACGGCGGCACGCCCGGCGGTGGCGACGGCAGCGGTCCGTGGCCCACCGCCACCGGCAACGTGCACACGCCCACGACCCGCAACGCCGGGACGTTCTTCGACGGTGGCATGAGGCGGTACTACGGCATCGGCGACGGTGGCCAGGGCGAGGGCCAGGACCCGATGTTCGTGGTGGCCAACGGCGGCACGATCCAGAACGTGATCATCGACGCGCCGGCCGGTGACGGCATCCACTGCGAGGGCTCCTGCACCATCCGCAACGTGTGGTGGAACGACGTCGGCGAGGACGCCGCCACGTTCAAGAGCTCCAGCTCCTCGGCGCAGTACCTGGTCGACGGTGGCGGTGCGAGGTCCGGGTCGGACAAGGTGTTCCAGCACAACGGCGCCGGCACCCTGACCATCCGCAACTTCCAGGTCCACAGCAGCGGCAAGCTCTACCGCGCCTGCGGCAACTGCTCCACCTCCTACCAGCGCCACGTCGTCATGGACGGCGTCACCGCCCGCTCGACCAAGGTGCTGGCCGGCATCAACACCAACTGGGGCGACACCGCCCGGTTCTCCCGGATCACCGTCTACGGCAGCACCGTGATCTGCGAGAAGTACCAGGGTGTGCCGAAGGGCTCCGAACCGAAGAAGATCGGTGAGGGCGCCGACGGCAGGAACTGCTTCTACTCACCGTCCGACATCACCCAGCGTTAACCACGCCGGTCCGACCTCGATCCGTCCTCGCCGGGCCGCGGCGGTTCCGACCCGCTTCCGCGGCATCGCGGGCTGGTTCGGATACCGTGTGGGACGACCGGGCGACGTGGTGTGAGCAGGGCAAGGGGCAACGACGGTGACCAGCTGGATCGATGTGATCAACTACGTCCGGACGCGGTACGAGGTGTTGGAGGAGACCGACAGCTGGCTGCGCTTCCGGCTCGACCTCGGCGAGAGCCGGACCCAGCAGGTCTCCGTGCACCACGTGCCGGAGTCGGACGGCGTGGCGTGGGTCGAGATCTCCTCGCCCGTCGGCCGGGCCGACTCGATCGACCTGAAGCGGCTGCTCGTGCTCGCGGGCACGTCGGCCGTCGGCGGCGCCGCCGTGGTGGACGACGTCGCCCTGCTCAAGCACACCGTGCCGTTGGAGGACCTGAGCGTCCGGGAGGAG